>JAZMZV010000098.1:0-1561 GCA_045586185.1 Thermoguttaceae bacterium
GCGGTAATCGACCTGCAAATCGAAGGCCAACCTAAACCGATCGGTTGCACCACGACGCACCCGTTCTGGTCCGTCGACCGTCAAGATTTCGTCGAAGCCGGACGCCTCCAACAAGGCGAGCGCGTCCAACTCTACAGCGGCGAAACCAAGCGCGTCGTCCAAAAGCTCCCGCGACCAGGCCCCGTAAACGTCTACAACCTAGAAGTTTACGCCGAACACGTATACCGCGTCACGCCCGACGGCGTGTTAGCGCATAATTCGTGCGACGAAAATAAAATCTATGTCGCGATCGTAGATGCAAACGGGGATTTTATAGATGAAGCCACTTTTAAAAATCTTATCCAAAACAACCCAGACGAGATTCCCCGAGGCCTCTGGGTTGAATATGTCGGTATCACCAATGATGTTAATCGCAGAGCCAGGGAGCACAAACTAAAAACTGCAAAAACTACTGAAGCTGGAAGAACGAAAAAACCGCGTATAATACATGAATTACATTTCGACGGTCATGATACGTTTACGCGCGACCACGCTCGGGCAATTGAACAATTATTAATTAATCGGTATAGGAAAAGTCAGAACCAAACCGACAAGCTATTATCCAATAAAATTGATTCTGTTAACGCTATAAGATTCCAAACTGAAAAACGCTGGAAGGATGCGAAAAATTATGTTACACCTATATTAAATACGATTATAGACAAATTGCCTGCGCCTAAATAAAAGTAGCTTTTCATAAACATTTATTAATTTTAAAGGCCCCCAATGAAATACGAATGTAACGATCCGCGCCTCCCGTCGACCAATATTACCGACAAGGAAATCATTCGACTTTGCTTAAAACTCGGCGACGTTTTCGAAATTTCCACCGAGCGTTACTGCGAAGTTCGCTCCAGTTATGTTGAAGGCTGGTGGACCAAGGAGGAGCGCCCCGTCGTCTCGCCTCGCGGATATATTTACGGGCAAGTCGTTTACGAAATTCTGCTCCCCGACTGGAACCAAGGCCGACGCCGCCTGCTCCTTCGCCTGTTCGAAGGCTCGTTTGCCGAACCGCTGGAAACGCAAGACGTTTTGCGTTTGCCGACGCAGTTTCACGCGTATGTCGACCATTTTCTCCTCAGTCGCCATCGAGCCGACGACGTAGTGCGCGTCGTTGGAAACGTCGAGCCGCCGGAACGTTACCGCGAACCGCCGATAACGAAGCGTTGCGAGTTTTACAGGCCTTGGAAACAAAAAATTTGGACGGTCGGAACGAACGTTTACGCGCCGGAGGGCCCGGAACGTCGCACCGTCGGTCCGATTCTTCCCGACGAATATAAAAATTGCCCCAATGGCGAAACGCTTATAGCTTGCGCCGGAATGGCCGTCCTTTTGAGCCGTTGGGAAACGGGTTGGACGGACTCCAGCGATACGGAGCCGACGCCGCCGGCGGAAGTCGTCCCGCACGAAGAGCCGAATTGGGCGGATTGGGACATAATTAGCAAGCAGCGAGATTTTGAAATATGGTGGGAAAATTATCATAATGAAAATTTCCCTTACTCGCTCGTCGATCCTTGGAAGA
>JAZMZV010000099.1:0-6967 GCA_045586185.1 Thermoguttaceae bacterium
GAGTATGAGGGGAAGAACCTTTTTTTCAAAAAAGGTTTTCCCCTCATAAATTAAACTTGAAAAAACTTCCCTAAAAGGTCGTCAGCTTGCTGGCGACCGAAAGTTTTTTCAAGGGCGGACGAAGTCCGCCGTAGATTTTAAGCCGCAAAGAACGCAAAGAGCGCAAAGTTTTAAAGACTATGGGTTCTTTGCGCCTTTTCCGTCCAGAAAAACTCATTCGTCATGTTCATAGCTGAAAAATAGCGTACAACAATATGATTCGGCAGCTCCAGCTGAATCAACTTTGCTATTTCAATTCCCTGGTTATCCATTGATCGGGAAACGTCTGTCCCCCAATAATTCGGTCTGTTATGTTCGTCGTATTCCTCCAGCCACGACCGGATTCTCGCCTTTACCTGCTTTGAAAGGTTTAGAGAATCTATGCAAACCGGTTCGCCGTCGACAGCGTCACGGATTCCCAACTCTCCGTCAAAATACAGATATTTATGATCCAGACTGTTCTCCCAGTTTCGGGAAGAACAATAGCGAACAATAAGGGAATCTGGCAGCTCCATCTGTAGAGCCGCGGCAATTTCTGCGCCCTGTTCGTCTAATAACTGGGCGACTTGCGTTCCAGAATATTCAGGGAAGTCATACTGACAGAACTCTTCCAGCCACGACCGGATTCTCGCCTTTAACGATTTCGACAGGTTCAGAGAATCCAACGGAACAGCGTCTCCGTTGACAGCATCGAGAATACCAGAACTTACCGCCCCATCGACATGATAGTATTTATATTCCGTATCCATAAATTATAAGCTGTTTTTTCCTTGATTCTCAGCGATATTTTTATTTCGATACTGCATTGAATCAATTATCACGTTTGAATTACGCACATAAAAACAATGCCAACGCCTATCAATGTTCTATATGCTACTTGCGTATCAAATGTTAATAGTTCATCTGGATAAACAGGAATGTTCAATTCTTTGATTTGAAATAAAAAATCGTCGAGCGTCGTATTATCATTTGGCCACCATTGATTTAAACAGAAACGGCTCGGAAAAGACATTGGGATACTGTTGTGATTTTGAAAATATATTCCAATAAAGTCTAGAATCGGAGAATCCTTTGCATTAGAAAACCCAAACTCAACTGTACCATACTTCCATATAGGGAGCCGAGTTAAAGATATATCATCCGGCTTACCCATTATATTATAAAATTGTTTAAGTGACATTCCTGTTTTAATTGACCCAAGTTCTCCACGAGACATAAAATCACTTAAGCTAATTGTTTCAACTGCTTTACACATAATATCATTATCCCATTTTTCAATTGCATGAATCAAAATTGTTATGGCTATTCAACAGAATCTGCGTATAAAACTACTATAACAATCGTTTACACTATATACATTTGGCTCTTTAACAAAATCTGTGGTTAAAAAACGACGGCTAGAAATATTGACCGCTGACGCGGTTGGGCGGGCGAAACGCCCGCGAACCGGACTCAACCGTGTACATGCGCAGTTCAAAGCGTAACTACGCTCCCGTTGGTCGCTTCGTTACCACCTTTCATTTCTTTGTGTACTTTGCGTTCTTTGCGGCTAAAATTTTTTCTTCGGCGGCTGAAACAGCCGCGATCCAACAGGTCAAAGTCGTTTAGCGGAGCGTTGGACAAGGCGGCGTCAAGCCGCCGCACTCCCCGAAATGTCACACTTTAACGCTCTGTCGCTTCGTTACCGCCTTTCATTTTTTACGTTCTTTGCGTTCTTTGCGGTTAAAAAAACAATAGTACAGAAAGAGCGATTGTAATACGTCTCGCGCGGCAGCGCGGATCGGGAGCGGCGCCTCGCCGCCCTTTTTTGAAAAAAAGGTTCTTCCCCTCAAACTCCCCTTTCCTAAAAACTTTAGTAAGGGGAGAGTTTAAAGTTAGAACGTCGTAAACCAATCGGTGAAAATCCGTCTAATCCGTAAAATCCGTGAACGGACTGACCCGCACAAAACCTATGAACTATTCCTCTGGCGGTTCTTCTGTTTCCGGTTCGGGAACGTACTCTTCGCCGTTCTGTTCTGCTTCGCGAATCGCGTTGAGTTTCGTCTTGAGTTCTTCCAGAACGTCCGGATTGTTTTCCAGGAAATCCTTTGCCTTCTCGCGACCCTGTCCGATCGTGCCTTCATTGTACTTGAAGAACGCGCCGGATTTTGTAACAATTTTCTTTTCGACAGCCAGGTCGAGAATGTCGCCGGTATAGCTGATTCCCTTGTCGTGCATCATGTCGAATTCCGTTGCCTGGAACGGCGGGGCAATCTTGTTTTTGACGACTTTCGCCTTGACGCGCTGCCCGACGACCGTTTCGCCGTCTTTGAGCTGGGAAATGCGTCGAACTTCGATTCGGCACGTGCAGTAGAATTTCAAAGCGCGGCCGCCGGGCGTCGTTTCAGGAGATCCAAACATGACGCCAATCTTTTCTCGAATCTGGTTGATGAAAATGACAACCGCTTTGCTCTTTGCAATCGCGCCGGTCAGCTTTCGTAACGCCTGTGACATAAGCCGCGCCTGCAGACCGACAAACGAGTCGCCCATCTCGCCTTCGAGTTCCTTTTTCGGAACCAAAGCGGCAACGGAGTCAACGACGATAATATCCACCGCGTTGGACTTGACGAGCATCTCGGCAATCGTCATCGCTTCTTCGCCGGAGGACGGCTGAGAGACTAACAGGGTCGACAAATCGACGCCGATTTTTTTCGCCCAGGACGGGTCAAGAGCGTGTTCCGCGTCGATGAACGCTGCAATCCCGCCTGCCTTTTGCGCCTGCGCGACAGCGTGAAGCGTCAGCGTCGTTTTACCGCTGGATTCTGGTCCGTAAATCTCGATGATTCGTCCGCGCGGCAGCCCGTATCCGCCCAACGCCTGGTCGAGCGAATAGCAGCCGGTGGAAATGCCTTCAATCGGCTTGTGCTGTTCCAGACCAAGAGGCATAATCGCGCCTTCGCCGAACTCCTTTTCAATTTGAGACAATGTATCTTTCAGACCAGGGCGTGAGTTAATAAACGACTCAATCGCCTTGTTTTGAGCGTCTTTGCTCGCTTTTTTGGCCATGATTACGCCTTTCTGTAAAATGGGTGAATGAAATTGTTATTGGTTGTTTCGTTACTGATGTGTCTGATAGTGGTAAGTTTTTAGTGGTAAGTGGTAAGGACGCAAAGCGTTCATCATACTTACCACTTACAACTAACCACTTACCACTCTGCTGGACAAACCCTACTTTCCTTGTTTAAACGTAATGCCGCGCAATTTCTCTTCCGGATAAAGAAGATTCCATTGCTCAAGCAGTTCCGTTTTTCTAAACGTCAGTTCCTGGATGATGGCGTTGGACCCGCTGACGAAAACCGTCAGACGTCCGTTGCGAATCGCGCCGGGATTGGTAAACTGTACGATCTGCGGCGGAAAGAAGTTTTCGATAACCGCCTTCCACTGCTCGACCAGCTTGGAACGCGTCTCCGCCTTGCCCAGCCCCTTCAGAAAAGTGAGTTCAGCAATAATCTCGGAAATTTTCTTTCCTTTAATCGGCGCGCGCCCCTCGTCGTATAATCTCATTTATCGATACGCTGTTTGGTTGCAAAACCTCTTTTAGATTGACCTCTATCGTCCCATGGAAAGCGGCATGACGGCGTATTCCAAAGTTTCCGTCGGACGGAACAGAACCGGGTTGTTGCCGCTGATAAGCTGCATCTTGCACGGGGCGGACGAGTCCAGAACGCGCATGAAGTCGATGATAAAGCTGGGGTCGATTTTCATCTCGAACAGCTTTTCTTCCGGGAAGTTGACGTCCATCTTTACGTTGGAATCGCCGTATTCCGGAGAATGTCCGGAAAGCTCGAGAACGTTGCTCTGGAACTTGAAAACGATGCCGCGGTATTCCGGCGTCGCAACGATGCTCGCCTGTTTCACGACCGAGGTGAATTCAGACGGGGTAATTTCGACTTCGTACGCGATTTCCTTGTTGAAAACGCTCTGCCATTTCGGGAACGTCCCTTCCAGCAGCTGAGCGTAAAACGTAACAGCAGCGCTGGAGAAAATAACGCGGTTGTTGTTAAACAGAACTTTGATCTCCCCTTCCGTATTGGCAAAGACGCGTTCCGCCAGCTGCATGGTCGCCTTGGGTACGATAGCGGAAATCGCCTTAGAGTTGTCCAGGTTTCCGACAATGGAAACAGGAACCGTCCCGTGCGACATGCGGCGGGTGTCGGTCGCGACGAGGTTGGCTGTGTTGTTTTCGATGCTGAACAGAACGCCGCCGAATACCGCCTGACTGGCTGTCGGGTCGCTGGCGAACGTCGTCTGAGCCATCGCCTTGACCAGCTCCGCTCCGTTAAAGACGAGGTAATCGCTATTGTTAAACGCGTCAACCGGCGGGAATTCCTCGGGGTCTTCCGTTGGGAAATTGAATTTGCTTCCGCCCGAAATCAGAACCAGTTTTGTTTCATTGGTTTCAATTCGAATCGTCTCTGCCTTCGATTCCGACAGAACGGATCTCACGCGAGCGGTCGGGAGCAGGGCGGCGCCCGGTTCTTCCACTTCGACGTCGGTCAGATTGACGCGCAATCGGATTTCGGAATCGCCCGCCTGAAGGACGGTTCCATCAGCGCTGGATTCAATCTTGATATTGGTCAGAATCGCCTTGGCGTTGTTCGGTTTAATAACAGAACTGGCAATAACGAACGAATTAAGCAAACTCTCGCGGGAGCAAACGATTTTCATGGCTTATATGGTTATGGTTAAATGAAAAAAATAATATTATAGTTCCGCGGTTCTCATTATAACGGATTTAAGGGAAATTACAATAAATCAGGAGGGAAATTTAAGATAATTTCAGAAAACTTTAAGATTTTCTCCTTATAATGGGAAAAGTGGTGTATATTGAGTAATGGAATAAGATAGATAAAAATATAAAGATAGGTGATTTGTTCCGTAGCCCACGATTTTGGAGGTGGGAGGAGGATCTACAGGAACAAGAATGAGAGCGCGGTTAATCCACTCCCTTCCTCGTCCCCGGATAGGACGAGAAAGGGAGTGGGGGAGAAGCGACTTCAGAGGAGTAAGTAATCCCCAGATATCCACTGGGTCTTCGATATTGAATCCATGCAAATAAGCTGTGTACACTATATGTCAAGTTTATTTGCATGGATTTAAAAGAAGCAATGCTAAGGGCAAAGCGTTTCAGGGTAATTCTCTGCTCTTCGCATAACGATTTACATTCACGTTGCAGCTTTTCATATTAATTTAAAATTGTATATTAAGTAATAGTAATAGGCGACTTCAATTCTGTAAACAACAATAAAACGCCATCTTGCAACTCTTTTTATAATAAGTTGTTAAAAAAGAATTCTATTGAGTTATCCACATGGAAAAACGGTCAATAATCAGTCAATTAATCGAATACAAAAAGTCGATAAGTTTCGAATTTCACCACAAGAATTTTTCATTCAGAGTTATTCACAACTTTGAAGACAAGATATTGACAAGTTATCCACATAAACTTTGATGTTGTGAACAACGAATTCTTTTCAGATTTTCTGGCTTTTACTATGCTGACCCCTATTCCTTTTTTGAATCTGGGTATTATAATAAAGCAGTATCAAAAACAAGCTGGAGAGTATTTAGAAAGCGAATTATGGCTTGGCAAGGCATCCTGGGACACGATAAAATCGTCGAATTCTTCCGCCGAGCCGCTCAGCGCGGGCGGCTATCGGGCAGCTATTTGTTTATCGGTCCAGACGGCATCGGGAAACGCCGGTTTGCCGTTGCCCTGGCGAAGTCGTTGCTGTGTCTGAACAATCCCGAAAGCGATCTCAATCCGTGCGGAACGTGTGCCTCGTGCAAGGAAATAGATAATAACTCCCATCCAGACCTGGAAATTGTCCAGAAACCGGCGGACAAGTCGCTCATTCCCCTGGAACTGCTCATCGGCGACGTCGAACATCGAAATTCGGAAGGGCTTTGCCATTTTCTGTCGGTCAAACCCCAGTTTGCCAAGAGAAAAATCGCGATTTTAGACGACGCAGACTTTCTCAACGCGGAAGGCGCCAACGCGATGCTTAAAACTCTGGAAGAACCGCCGCCCAACGCCTTGTTCATTTTACTGGGAACCAGCGCAGCCAAACAGCTGCCGACAATTCGTTCCCGCTGCCGAATCGTCCGATTCGACCCGTTGTCGCAAGATGATTCAACCCAAATCCTCCAAGATTCCCAGATTGTAGATTCATCAGTTCAAGCTCGACTGTTGGCGTCAATCGGTCAAGGGTCGTTGGCGAACGCTGTTGCATGGAAAGATCCGGAATTTTTAGAGTTCAGGCAAAATATCTTGAAAATCCTCGGAGAAGTCCCGTTCGCACCAGTCGCGTTTTCCAAGTTGCTGCAGGATTTTGCTTCTCAAGGAGATCGCAAAGACAACGCCAGCAAAAAGCGTATGGTTATCCATCTTGCTCAGATTACCGTTATTCAATTTTTTATAACGTTGTCCAGAGCAATCTCGTGCGGGATTGAAGACGTTTTAGGGAATCCCCAGTACGACGACTACCTGGTAAGCATGGTAAAGTCGCGTTTAACCCGATGGAAATGGGATGCGGAAACAGCCAATCGCGGCGTTGAGATTACACTAAAACTGGAAGAAATGCTCATTCGTAACGTTCATCCCATGCTGCTATGCGACGCCTGGGCAGATTCGTTGGCTGAATTGTTCAATTCAGGCATAAAATCCTAGTGGGATTTTTCGTCTGCAATGATAACAATCCCAACAAATCCCCAAATAGCGAGGAAAACGGCAAGTGAAATGGCAATAGTAGAATTAATCATATTTATCATCTCCTTTCAATAAATTGATTTTCCGTGTAATAAATGTAGGTCGCGATTTTAAAAGTGAGTGAAAAAATTCGAAAATTTTAAAAGATTACAATTAAATAAAATAGATAATATAGATAAG
>JAZMZV010000100.1:0-38493 GCA_045586185.1 Thermoguttaceae bacterium
TAACACTTCGTTAAAAAATTTCCTCACATCGTCCGTTTCAAAATTCAGCGAAGCGACACCGACCGACGGGAATTTTATAATACCCGATTTATGGTTAAATTTTTACCCTTTTTTAGTCCAAAAAACAATCAATTACCTAAAGATTAGCTAGTTCATACTGTGCCTCAACACAATTATTCTCTGCCGCCTTATATAGCCATTTAAGGGCTTCTGGCATATTACGAATCGTTGTGATAAAAGCCCTACCACGACTATAAAAACAATACAAAGAATATTGTGCTTCTGGAATATCTTGATATGCAGCCTTTTTTAATAATTCAATAGACTCTAAATTCTCTTTAGGACCTCCAAAGGAATACCAAAAAGATAACTCATATTGAGCCAACGCATGATTCTGTTCCACAGCTTTCTGTAGCCATTGTATCCCCTCTTGTTTATCTAACGGAACATCCTCTCCGTAGCAATAACTCCTTCCTAAAATATACTGAGCATCTGGATCTCCTTGTTCCGCTGCAATGCGAATTGCAGAAACTATAGAGTCAAACGGTCCTTCTGCAAATACTTCTGAGGAAATAAGTAAAATAACAATAATTTGTATTAGTCTTTTATACATAGTCTTCTCCAATAAGTATAGTAGACTATTACCAGAATCTTGTCAACAGCAAATACTGTGTGGATAATAACAACGAATCTATTAAATTATATAATTTTTCTTTATTAGGATGTCTAAGCATACTCTGCTGGCAGCATGACCTGGTGTATCTAAAACTCAAGGACGGCATTTCTCTCTTGACGCAGACCCAAAAAAGCGCTATTATTCCCAAAGATTTGTTTTGCAATGGAGTGCGGAACCGATTTTGTGTAATTGACTTTAATTGATTCAATTTGCTATGTCTATAACAGCGCAATCGACGTATAGCGTTCGTCTCAACGGGGGGAAAAACGGATTGGCTCCCCGGAAAGGCGCGACGAAGTCTGTTCGAGGGCAGTTTCATATCCCAAAGTCGATGAGGGCGCTGTATATTTCCGTTTCCAATCGGACGGGGTCGTGGCTGGCGAAGGCGTTTGAATCGGAGAAAAACGTCAACGTCGATTTGCACGAGGTTTGCGGGGCGTCGGAAGGGTTGAACGCACTGCGGCAGTCCGTTTACGACGTCGTTATCGTCTGTCATGCGCCGGACGAGCTGGACGCGCCGGATTTCATCGCGGCGTATCGCGCTTCCGGAATTTATGCGGCGGCGCTGGTCGTTGGCGACAAGGACGACGCGGAACTCAAGTCCCGCTGCTATCAGGTCGGGGCGGACGATTACCTGTGCATCTATTCCACGACGGTTCGCAACCTGCTCTGGGCGATGGCGCGCGCGTTAAAGCGGTTTCGGCTGGAAGAGGAGAACTCTCGGTTTGTCAAAGAGAAAAAACAGCTTGTCGCCCGGGAGAAAGAGGAAGCGACGGCAATGCTTATCGAACAGAAGTCGATGGCAGAGTCGATTGACGGCTATTACGACAACGATTCCGGTTCGCCGACGCAGGTTCCGCCGCAGGCAAAACAGAATTTTCTGCGAATGTACGAGGAACTGCTTCGTTCTTACGTTGTCATGGGCGCCGGCTGCATGACAAAACAGCTTTCCAGCATCGCGGCTCTGTTAGCCAAAGGCGGAATTTCCGCCCGGGAGGCGATGGCGATACATCTGGAATGCGTCGGTTCCATGATCGAATCTAACGGCGGCCGCTCGTCGCGGCACGTTATGGCTCGCGCCGACGAACTGATTATGGAACTGCTGATTCATCTGACGGAAGAGTACAGGAAGTTAGGCAATAGGCAGTAGGCAGTAGGCAGTAGCGCGGCGAAATAAAGACGGTAATGGAACGCCCGGGCAAATCTCACGCGGAGGCGCGGAGGTGCGGAGGACGTTCGCGAAATTTTAAAAATTTCTTTGCGATCTTTGCGGTTAAATTTCTTGTAAGAAAAAAAGCAAGCGACCGTAGGGAGCGGAATTACGCATTCGCTGGAACGGCGAACAAAACGTCTGGATTACTATAAACCATTGATATTGCCAATTGAAAAAAGGCGGCAATGGTACGCCCGGCCATGTCTCACGCGGAGACGCGGAGGCGCGAAGGAGGTTCGCGCAGACTCCAGTTTCATTTCTATTCTCAATTCTAACAGACGCAACAAACAAATTATTTTGTCTTGTTTTCTTTCTGTCCGTTGACAATTTCCAAAAAGCAAGTTATAATATATAAGACATATAATCGCTCGACAAGAGCGTTAAATCATCATATTATTTCCTTTTACATACAAAACCGATTTAAGATGAGAGTTACATCGTTACACCAATCAATACTTTCGTTGATGATTTATACTTCCAGCATTGCGATTCTGGCTGCGGCGCTGTTGAGCGCTGCGGCGTCGGCGGATACGTATACCCTCACAACGCGCGTAAAGCCCAATGAAGCCGGCGTTGGCGGTCTGCCGGCAGGAACGACGTATTGCGATCTGACGTCTGACGATACGCTCGTTGTTACAGCGTCGAACGCTCAGATTTGGCTTACGACCGGGGCAACGCTCAACTGCAATATCGACATCAGCGGAATCTCCTACGGCAGCGAACGAACTGGAAAGATTCGTCTGCAGGGAACGAACAGTTCTGTTTCGCACTTGACAGGCGTTGTCAATCTCCTTGGCGACGCCGCTATCGGTTCTCACGCTCCAACAGGCGCGTACGGAACGCTGTATTTCGACAATCAAATTACCGGCGACGGCGGATTGATTGTTGCAGCGGGAACGGCGGCGCCAACGTATCTTAACGCGTCTCCCAGCGCCAACAATTACAAGGGCGCCACCCAGCTCGGGCATCCGCAAATGTACAAAAACGGCGGAACCCAGCCGTATGCTGGAACGCTTTATCTCAACGCTAACGAGCAGATTCCAGACGCTAACACCGCTGGGGCGGACGCTGTCGGCAATTTGGTCTTGAACAGCTACAGCGGGCAGATTTCCAAACTGTATCTCAACGGGCATACGGAAACCGTCAATGGGCTGGTTTCTGCAGACACAACTTATCAGAGCGTTATCACCGGCGCCAGCGGCAGTAAACTCATCGTCGGCGCCAACAACGCGACGGCGTCCTATTCCGGCTTGCTTCAAGGGGAAATGTCGTTTGAGAAAATCGGGTCAGGCGCTCAGACGCTTGCCGGCGTCAATACGTACACCGGTACAACGACTGTTACAGCCGGCACGCTGACTCTGGCGGCGGCAAACGCGATTGCAACGTCGTCTTCCGTTGCCAGCGCTGGCGCGATTACCATGACCGCCGATCAGCAGATCAACAACCTCTCAGGAAGCGGAACGTTCAACGGCGGCAACAAAGTTCTGACTATCAACGCGACAGGCAACGCAACGTATGCCGGCAAAATGAGCAATATCAGCAAAATAATCGTTACGGGAAATGGAGCTTGGACGTTCCAGGACACCGTTTCCAACGAAACCGCCATGACCAGCGTCAACGGGATTGACGTCGTCAACGGCGCTACGTTTAATTTAACGGGTTCCGCCGACCATTACGCCCACGGGCTGCTGTACGGCAAACCATTCTTTATTCAAAACGCAACCATGACAACCTCGGTTGCTCACGGCACAAACGAATCGCCAATCACGTTGGATAATGGAACGCTAACGTTTAAATCTAATGGTTTCATCAACTCGTATCTTCACAACGTAACGATGAAAAACGGATCCGTCATTAACGGTTCTGCAACTGGAACGTACTGCCGAACGAATTATCTGCACGATTCCACTATCAGAACGCAATACGTTGACGGAACGCCCAAAGACGTTGTCAATACGATTTCTGTAGGCGTTCAGTCCTACGGAAACAAAACCTTGACGCTGGACGTTGCTCAATACGCGCCGTTAACAATCAGCGGAGCGATTACTCAAGATGGCGGAACCGGCAACGTCAAAAAGACCGGGGCTGGTTTGCTGACGCTGTCCAGTAACGCCAGTAACTTTGCCGGCAGCTTTACCATCAGCGGGGGCGAAGTCAAAGTTACAACCGGCTGGAACGGCTCAAACGCCTCTCCGCTGGGCAAGCTGCAAAATCGAACCATTACCGTCAGCAATGACGCGCTTTTGACTCTTAACGCTCAAGACGTTTTAACAAACGCTCATAACGACACCAGCATCAAAGTCGTTCTGGACAACGGCAAGATCGCCAACGAAGGCGCGTACTACAACGCCATTCTTGACCTGACCGTAAAGAACGGCTCTCAGCTTTACGCGACAGACGGAAACGCGACCTGGAAAGCGTTCAAGCTGCACAACGTCAGCGTCGTTCGCAACGGAGACGCCGTTGCCGCACAGCCGGTTGTATTTGCCGCCGACATGACCAAACCCAACGCCACCTACGCTTTCGGCGCGAAAAGCAGCAACGTCGCTACAGTCGCGTCCGTGATTAACGTTGCGGACATCACCAGCGCGAACGTCTCGGTAATCGACGACCAGTCCGACCTGATTATTTCCGGCGTAATTGCAGACGCGGTTACCGTCAACACTGGCGTAAAAACAGCTGGCCCCATCACCAAAATCGGCGCGGGAATCCTCGAGTTCACAGCTGCCAATACGTATTCCGGACCCACGACCATTCAGGAAGGCGTTCTTCGCTTGTCTGGAAACGGTACGACTGGAACTGGAACGGTCGAAATTGGCGAGAACGGAACGCTGGACTATTTCGTTGATGAAAACGAAACCAGAACGGTTGAAATTACCGATGCCAACAAGATTTTCGGAAATGGCGCTGTTACAAAAACGGGCTCTGGCGTTTTGAAGTTCATTAACGAAGATTACGCTGACTCGTTCTCGCCCGGCGCATTTACCGTCGAAGCGGGCGAACTGCAATTCCAGGGAAGTCTCAATGGCGATTTAATCGTTCGCGACGGCGCAACCTATTCCTTGATTGGAGATACGAGCGTTACGGGAACCGTTCTTATTGACGGCGGTACGATTATCTTTGAATTTGAAGCGTTTCCCGGCGACGACCCTGACGCCAATCACGACCTGTTAACCGTCGCCGACGACAAGACGTTTACCGCCGGCGAAAATATGATTGAACTGTACTTCGACGGCGACCCGAAAAACTGGGCGACCGTCGGCGGAGAATACCGACTCGTTGCAAACGGCTCCTTTGATCAACAAGACGATTATTCTGGATGGCTGACGTCGGATTTTGGCGGTCTATTTGGCTTGAGCGCAAAAGACGACGGCTTGTATCTCGTTTCTCTGGCTTCGCCAGAACCTCAACCCGAACCCGGCTCTGGCGTCCCGGAACCGTCGACGTGGGCGCTGCTGGCGCTTGGCGCGGCGGGGCTGCTGTACTGGCGAAAACGCAGTTTGTAATTGCGAGCTTGTAACAAATATGAAAGGCGAGCCGGGGTGCGTTAGCCCCCGGAAATGTCTCACGCGAAGTTCGCAAAGTACGCGAAGTTTTAAAAAATATGGCGAGCCGGGGTGCGTAAGCCCCCGGAAATGTCTCACGCGGAGCCGCAGAGCCGCGGAGGACGTTCGCGTCATTTCTTGCAATAAAAAAAGTCTCTATTCGTTAATAAGTATATCAGGCTTACTACTGTAAATTTTTTTCAATCTTTAATCCCTTTTATCCGCAGAGCGTACAATGAATTTACGAATCAGATTGTTAATTGGAATCGTCGTTATGGCGGCGACGGCGTCAACCGCGTTTTCTATTGAAGATTGTCCAGACGGGGTATGCGCTTTGCCGCTTTCCGGTTCCCCGTCTGAAGGGACGTATGCTGTTTTGTCGCCTGTGGCGCCCGGTTCTGTTAAAATGATTGAGCAGGGTCCGCGTCTGGATACCCTCAACGGGAAAACAATCGCCATCGTCGGCGGGAGTTTCATGGCATACGTTACGCACCCGGAACTCAAACGGCTGATTCTTAAAAAATATCCTAAAGCGAAGGTTCTTGTTTTGAGCGAAATCGGTTCCGCCGGTCCGTGGCCCGGTCCCGGCGTGATTCGTCATGAAAAAGACGAGTTCCAGCAGCGTCTGAAAGACATGAAAGTGGACGCTGTTATCTCCGGCAACGGGGGCTGTGGTCTGTGCACGCCCAAAGAAATGGGGTCGTGCATTGCGGCAGAGTACCTTGGAATCCCGTCTGTGATGATTGCCGCGCCGGGGTTTGTAACACAGGCGCGCAAAACGGCGATGACGGCGGGCGTTCCCATTCCTCGCGTTGCGGAATACCCCGGGGCGTTTTCCGCTCATTCTCGGGAAGAACTGATCAAAAACACTCAAAAAGTCCTTTGGCCGCAAATTGTCGACGCTCTGACCAACCCGTTTACCGAGAAGGAAAAGAAGGCGTCGGAGGAAGACAACAACGTCGCAGACGACGCGGTCGTGTTCACCGGGTCGCTGGCGGATGTCAACCATGTCTTTGCGGAAAACGGCTGGACGGACGGCTTGCCGATAATCCCGCCGACTAAGAAGAGCGTTAACGAATTTCTTAAATATACAGACCTTGACCCGGACGAGGTTATCGGCTCGCTGCCGGTTGCGTACAGAAATGTAACAGTTCGGAAAGTCGCAGTCAACGGCGTGATGGCAGGCTGCCCGCCGGAGTTCATGCCGATTCTCATTGCGTTTACCAAGGCGATGGCAAACGGCGATTTCCGTCGAACCCTTTCCAGCACGCACGCGTGGACGCCGTTCTGCTGGGTTAACGGCCCCGTCGCCCGACAGCTGGGAATCGACTGCTCTCAGGGCGAAATTTCAACGCAGAAAAACGCCGCCATCGGACGGTTTATCAATCTGGCGATGCTCAACCTGGGCGGGTATTACGTCAAGGAAAATCGAATGGGAACTTTCGGATATCTTATGCCGTGGTGCCTGGCGGAAGACGAAAAGGCGGCGTTGGATCTTGGCTGGAAGCCGTACCACATGCAGCAGGGTCTGAATCTCAACGACAGCGCATTGACGGCGGCGTCTTCCCTGTGCTGGGGAAACAATCTCGCGCCCGCAACCAGCGACGCTCAAAAGATCATGGAAATGATGGCGTGGGACGCGGTCGAAAAAGAACAGTTTGCCGTTGGCAGCGGAACGCCGTTTGTCTATCGAACGATGCTTGTAACAGGATACGTCGCTCGCGACCTGGCGGCGCAATTCAAGAGCAAAGACGCGCTGGAAGACGCTCTGATTGAAACCGCCCGCCGACCTCTGGAAGAAAGAGCGTACGCCAATTACTGGGGCAATCCCGGCAGCGCCTTTGATCCAAACACGTATACCTTGAATCGTCACGCATATAAAATCAGTCAGAATGAAGGCTCGGCAGAAACGTCCACTCCGCCGTGGCTGGGCTGGTCAGGATTGGAAACCGTCGAGACGGTTCCCGTTATGGTCAAGGGAAAAACCGCCATTCTGATTACCGGCGACGCCAACCGCAACAAAACCATGTGCGTTCCCGGCGGCGGGTTCGCGACAATCAAAATTGAACTCCCCGCCAACTGGGACAAGCTGACGGAGAAACTGGGATACGCCCCGCTGAGTTCGTTCTATTTGAAATCGAACCTCAAGCCAGACCCGGCGCCCGAACGCAGATTCACCCCTGGCATGCGTCCGCAAGGACAAGGTATGCGACCGCAAGAACAGCAGGGAGAACGGCGACCCGGTCAGTACAATCCCGCTATGCGCCCGCAAGGACAGGGCATGCGCCCGCAAGGACAACAGGGAGAACGTCGACCGGGTCAGTATAATCCCGGCATGCGTCCGCAGGGACCTCAGGGACAGGGAATGCGCCGCCCTGGGGCGTCGGGACAGTATTATCCCCGCAGACCGTCCGGAGACGACGCGGAGATGGATTGATGGGATTTTTGCGGGTCATTGGTTAAGGCGGCGCCTAGGGGCGCCGCAATCCCCGACTAATTTTCCCTCACAATTCGCACGTCAACAATGTCTCCCGTCATAACGCCGCGTTTGGCGGCGAATTTAACGGTAATGGAGTCGGCGTCTTTATACAGTTCTTCCGGAATCGAGGCGGTTTTCGTAAAGAACGTTGTCGAAATGGCAGTTGCGGTTTCCGGGGTTCTGTCCATAGACCAGACCTTTTGGTCGTTGACGTAAACGTCGGCGCCCGCCCGATCCTGGTCTGTTACGCGAATGGTAAAGTTGACAGCAACCTTCTCGCCATTCTGCGGTTTCTGGAACGTATACGAGAACCAGCCGTCGTTAACGGCTCGACGCCAAAAGCGCTGGTCGTCCAACGGAGAGAGCATATTGTTCCCGCCCTGCTTGAATTGTCGAACGCTTTCCGATTTCGGCAGCCCAATTAAAACCGACTGCAGCGTCTGGCTTGCCAGGTTCGGGTCGACTTCCCATTCATTGAACTGAACCTTGTTTTTGTATTCTTCCAGGTCTTTGGCGTGGTTGAAGTAGATCGCGTATCGGCTGAACTGGATTCGGTTAAACGGAATGAGCCGAGCGGTTTTGCCGTTCAAGCCGGTATAGGTAAAGGCGAGTTCTTCGCCCGGCTCTCGCTTGAATTTCTGAATAATCTCGTCCGGCGTTCCGAACAGAGTCGGGGCGTCGGAAATCGGCGCCATAACCGTTCCAACCGTCCTTCGCGCCTGACGGAAATCTGTTACATTGAGATTCGTATTGGGAACCTTCGACGCCAAGACGATAGCCCCGTATTTTACGGAATAGAACCGTTGAGTATCGACCAGCGGCGCGACTTCAAATTTCGGCTCGAACGACGCTTTGACCACGTCGCCGGACGTCCATGTTCTCTTAAGCGTTATATACGAATCCACGACAGGCTCGTCTGCTGCAACGCCGTTGACTTCAACTTTCATCGACCCGGACTCAATCCAGCAGGGAACGCGAATTTTCAAAGAGAACTCTTTCGGCTCTTTGGTCTGGACGGTCAGCGTTGTAACATTTTCGTCCGGGTATCGGGTGGACTGCGTCATCGAAACGTCCTGTTCTTTCCAGTTGAGCGTGGACGGAATGAACATGTTGACGTACAAGTCAGCGCCGTTATACGCATAGATCATCTTGCCGAACTTGGCGGGGGCTTCAAACCCGGTGCCGGTGCAGCACCAGAAGGAGTCGTACTTTGAAGAGTACATTTTATAATGCGCCGGACGCATGGACGTGTAGTAAACGCACATGCCCTGTTCGGTTTCGTAGTTGGCTAAAACGTGATTGAACAGAACGTTTTCGTAGTAGTCGACGCGTTCCATTTTCGGCGCGCTTTGATACAGGCTTTCCGTCAGGCGCATCATATTGACCGAGTTGCAAGATTCCGGGCCGCCGTAGTTTAGCGCCTTGTTTTTGAATTCGCTTTGCGGGAAGAAATGCTCGCCGCAGCTGTTGCTGCCGTTGACCCACGTGTGTTTGGCGACGACAATATCCCAGAAATTGTTTGCCGCCGCGGCAAGTTCCGGATTCCCGTTGTATTTGCTCACCGCGTTGAATCACAAAAACTTGGGAATCTGCGTATTGGCGTGCCAGCCGATGAGCATATCTTCCCCCTTGGACATCGGAACCCACATCTTTTCGTCGTTGAGCTTTTCCGCCCAGCGGAGGTATTTTTCGTCCCCGGTCAGCTCGTAAACGTTGACGTACGATTCGTTAATCGAGCCGTGTTCGCAGTAAAGCAGCTTCTGAATGTCGTCGTGGCTGAGAACGTCGAGAATATCCGTACCGAACCAATCCGCCATTTTGATCAGAATCGGCTTCGCCTGTTCCAGACCGCACATTGTATAGACGTCGTACAGCCCCAGCATGATCTTGTTCATGACGTAAACGGGTTCCCAGGTGGTTTGCTGTTTTCCGTCAACTGTAACAATAATCGCCCACGTGCTGGTTGTGAATTTTCTCTCGTGAACCTGCTTGAACAGTTCTTTCCCCTTGAGCGTTGGCAGCAGATAGCCGTTCCTGTTAGCGTCCTGACAGGTTTTCAGCTCGTCCAGAACGTAGGTCAGACGTTCGAGAATCCTCGCATCGCCGGTCGTCTGATACATCATCGACATGGACGACAAATAGAATCCGAGAATATGCCCCGCCAGCGGCCAGCCCAGATGCGCTTCTTCCGATTCCCAGTACGGATACGGTTCCTGCTTTTGCATCAAGCCCGCCTCACGTCGAAACCACGACAAGAGCCGATCCGGCTCCAGCGTGAGCAGGTACTCGTGATCCAGATCCTGAACTTGCAGAAACCGCCCGTCGGTAATCCGGACGTCTTCCAGCGAGAACAGATGGATTTTATCCTCTCGAACCGGCAACACAGCATTTTGGGCGTAAAGCGCTGACTGAAACATCGTCAGCGTCAGCGCAATAATAGCAATGTGAAAAATCGATTTCATTTTAATCCTTTCATTGAAATTTCGTATACTAAAACAAAAGCTGTTTGACAATGTCTGCCAAACAGATCTTATTATAAATCAATTGATAATTAAAAGCAAAGGGGGGAAGCTGTTGGGCGTTTTCAAGATTGGGGGCAGCAGAAAGAAATGGATCAGCTCGGTTCGCGGCAGTCCCCTGCCGCCAAAGAAAACTCACGCGAAGTTCGCAAAGTTCGCGAAGTTTTAAAAAACGGACGAGAAGCGTGGATAACAAAACGATGTAACGGAAAACCTCCACGGTTGGCGCCCGAGACAGACGCCATACAGGGGGCGTTTTCGGCTACGCAATACGGTATTCTCCCCCTCATTCAAAGCGTAACTGCGCTCGTTTCACTCGCTTCGTTACCGCCTTCCATTTCTTTGCGAACTTTGCGTTCTTTGCGGCTTAAAAAATATAAAGGGAGCGTAATAAACCAATCGGCGCGAATCCGTTTAATCCGTAAAATCCGTGTACGGGCTGACCCGCACATAACCCTGTTATTCTCCCAGGATTCTTTCTAACCGCTCTTTGGCGGAATGGAAGTCGTCGGGGTCGTCGACGTTTTGCTGTAAGAAGTCGAGCATGGCGGGACGAAGTCGAATGGCGTCGTCAACCATCGGGTTCGAGCCGTGTTTGTACGCGCCGATAGAAATCAGATCTTCGCAGTCTTTGTAGGCGGCTAACGCCTGACGGAACGATCGGGCGGCGCGGCGCAGTTTGGAATCGGTCAGGTCGTTTGCCAGTCGGCTGACGCTTTTGAGAACGTCGATTGCCGGGAATCGTCCCGCTTGCGCGATTTTTCGCGACAGCCAAACGTGCCCATCGAGAAGACCGCGAACGGCGTCGGCGACCGGCTCGTTTTCGTCGTCGCCTTCAACCAGAACTGTATAAAACGCGGTGATCGACCCTTTCTCCGTTCGACCGGCGCGTTCCAGAAGCGGAGCCATTGCGGCGAAAACGCTGGGCGGATACCCGCGAGCCGCAGCTGGTTCGCCCGCCGCCAAACCAACTTCCCGTTTCGCCTGAGCGAATCGCGTTAAAGAGTCCATCAGCAACAAAACGTCTTTGCCCTGATCGCGAAAATACTCTGCAATCGCGGTCGCCGTGTAACAGGACAGCTCGCGTTTAATCGCCGGCTCGTCCGACGTCGAAACGACAATCACGCTTTTCGCCAAGCCTTCCGCGCCGAGATTGGAGTCGATAAACTCGTTGAGTTCTCGCCCGCGCTCTCCGACCAGCCCAAGGACAATCACGTCTGCTTTGGAGTACCGCGCCATCATGCCCAAGAGCGTACTTTTCCCGACGCCTGACCCGGCGAAGATGCCCAGGCGCTGTCCGCGCCCGCAAGTCAGAAGGGCGTCGATTGCGCGAACGCCGGTAGAAAAAATCTGGTCGATGCGCGGGCGTTTATGCGCCTGCGGAGCCGGGTTGACAAACGAGACGCGCTGCGGCAAGAGCATCGGCGCGCCGTCGTCGACCGGTTCGCCAAACGCATCGACGATTCTGCCCAACAGTTCGTCGCCGATTTTCAGTTTCGGTTCAGAACGAAACAGACGAATCGGGCTCCCGCTGCGGACGCCAGTAAGAGAATCGTACGGGCTTAAGAGCGTTTGGTTGTCGCGAAACCCAATCGTCTGAGCGTAAATCGGCTTCATGCCCGGTCGGCATATTTCCGCAACCGCGCCGACGGGGACTGGAAACCCTTCCGCGACAACCGTCTGACCGATCGTCTGAACGACGGTTCCAGTCAACGCCATCGGGTTGATTTCGTTAAGCTGATTTATGTACGATTGGATGTTGTTCATGGGGGAGTTGCGAGTTACGAGTTGCGAGTTGCGAGAGGATTTTGTGAGGCGCTTTGCGTTTTCTCGCCACTCGCTACTCGCCACTCGCAACTATTAAATTAGTTCTTCCGCGATTCTATCCAGCTGGGAGCGGATAATCATGTCGATTTCGCCCATCGGGGTTTCGACGAGGCAGTCGCCAGACTGCAGCGAGTCGTCGGGGACGATTTCCGTCTGCCCCGCCCGTTGGAAACGTTCTGTTAAAGCTTTGACGTCTGGCAGCAGGACGTTGTAGTCCTCTTTCGCCAGGCGGATACGGATTTTCTGAGCTTTCACCGTCAGTTCCAAAGCCTCGCGCAGAGCCGGCAGGATTTTCTTCGGATTGATTTTGATTTGGGAACGGAGAATCTTTTCAGCTATCGCCAGAGCAAGCTGAATTCCCGCCGCTTCCCATTGCGCGGTCCATTGCCGGCTTTGGGACTCCAGCTGGTCAAGAGCCGCGTCAATAGCGGGAAACGCCCGATCGAGCCGTTCGTCCAAGTGCTTTTTGAGAGTAGACTCGGAATTCGCCTGAGCGTCCGCCAAGCCCTTCTCAAAGCCGTCGTTATAGCCTTTTTTCTGCGCCTGATCGTATTCCGTCTGAGCGTCTTTGCGGAGAGATTCCGTTTCCTGCTTGACCTGAGAAATCGCATTCTGCCGCCACTCTTCCAGTTCAGACTGCGTTTTCTGCTGAATCTTTTGAGCCTGCTGCTTGACGTTGGCAAGGTACGCGTTCGCCTTCTGCTGGAGGTCTACAAATTGAAACGCCTCAGTCGTGTCGTTAGTCAATTTATCTTTTTCGTCTTGTCGGATTAACATGACGGGAGTATAGCGAAAATAAGAGAATGCGTCAAGAGGAAAAGGGCGCCTCTTGCATTAAACCGGTTTGTGAGATATAATCAGGATTGTTTGTTACGGTAATACAAGTAAATAGTCCTCAATAACAAAGAAATATAAAAATGAACGCGATAGATATATTATTTGAAGAAGCTGCCGTTGAATGTTTTGAGCAGATGTTTCCAAAAGGGAAATATGATTTTACATATTGTTCTGATTTAGGCTTAAATGTTCTCCATTATGCCGTGGCAACAGGCAAGCTGGAACGAGTTAAAGAACTTTTGGAACTTGGGGCTGACATTAACGTAAAAGGAATAAATGGAATGACAGTTTTGCACAGCGCCGCTTTGAGCGGCAATTTAGAAATTGTGCATTGGCTGTTTGAACAAGGTTTGGACGTCAACGCAAGAATTATTATCGGAAGTACTGTTTTGCATTATGCCGCTCGAAGCGGCTCGTTGGAACTTGTTCAATGGCTGGTAAATCAGGGGTTGGACATCAACGCAGAAGACGATGATGAAATAACGATTTTACATGAAGCCGTCGATAGCGATTCTTTGGAACTGGTTCAATGGCTTGTCGAACAGGGCGCGGACGTTAACGCAGTAGATGGCTTTGGATTATCCGTTTTATGCCATGCATACGATAATGCAAGTTCTGAAATGTACGAATGGCTGATTGACCATGGAGCGTACGTTGGTCTAGACGCCAGCGAACTGGGCTGAACGGAGTCTTTTCGCAGCTCATTGGACAAGGCGGCGTCAAGCCGCCGCACCCCCAGCGCAAGCGTTCGCCAAATCGCCTGGTTAAACTATTTTGCGATTTTCTATATTTGCCAAGTTGCCTATCTTATCCTATTGTTCTAAAAATTTTTCTCTTTTTCGAAAAATCCTTGTCGAATTTCATGAAATTTCGAAAAGTTTTGGGTATAATATCTCACATGAATATTGAAATCTAATAACTTGCAGTTGGTCTTTACCAAATTCCAAAAGGAAAATCGCTTTATTCATTTCTGAAATATACCTAATGGTATAAACCTGCCTTTGAGTCAGTATGATAAAGTTGTCTTGTAATAAACCGCGAATTCCTTTTGGTCGATTTCGTTCGCTTTAGGCTGTTTTCTGGCGTCTGTACGGATACAGACTCGACAGCCCCGGTATCAGGTATTCTGACGGCTTCATCGCTTTCAGGGAAGGATTGTTGAAATGTTTAATTTGAATTACACATTCTTGTCGGAGGAGGAAGGACTCTTTGAACGGATGTTTCAGGACGGATCTTTTGATTTCTCCTATCGTACAATTGGGGAGGCTACGATTCTCCATTACGCGGCGCTTAAAGGCGATTTGAATCGCGTTAAGCGCCTTATTGAAAAAGGAGCGGACGTCAACGCGAAGAATAAATACGGAGACGGCGTTATGCATTACGCCGCCCGAAGCGCTTCGCTGGAACTGGTTGAGTATCTGACGTCGCTGGGATTGAACGTCAACGCGAGGAATCACAACCAAATGACGCCCCTTCATTACGCTGCCGGCGCCGGTTCTTTGGAACTGGTCAAATGGCTGGCAGAGCATGGCGCGTACATCTACGCGACATGTGACAAAAACAAAACTGCCTTGCATTACGCCGCCCAAAGCGGATCGCTGGAACTGGCAGTGTGGCTGATCGAACTGGGGTTGGACGTCAACGCGAAAGACGACTTGTATGGGAATCGCGTCATTCATTACGCCGCCCAAGCCGGGTCGCGGGAACTGGTTCAATGGCTGGCGAAACTTGGCGCTGACCTCCGTGCAGTAAACTCGCAGGGGATGACGCTCTTGCATTTCGCGGCTGAATGCGGTTCTTTGGAACTGGTTAAATGGCTTGTCAATAAGGGTTTGGACGTCAACGCCAAAACCGTTAGCGGGTGGTTGGTCTTGGCTTGCGCCATTTTCAACGGCAACAAGGAAGTTACAAATTGGCTGGTTGAACATGGCGTGGACGTCAACGCTTTTGACGGCGACGAATTGACTCCCGTTCTTCGAGCTGCCCGAGGCGGCAATCTGGAAAACGTTCAGTATCTGGTTGAACACGGCGGAGATCTCAACCTCAAAGACTCGAACGATACAACGACTCTGCATTATGCCGCCGGGTCAGGCTCGCTTCCGCTTGTCGAGTGGCTGGTGGAACAGGGCATGGACGTCAACGCAAGAAATTGCTGGGGCGACACAGTCCTGGACGAAGCCGCTGAAAGCGGTTCTCTGGACGTTTTTCGTTGGCTGGTCGAGCATGGCGCAAATCTGGATGCGGAGAAAACGTCCTACCTGATACATGCCGCCTACGTCGGCGCGTTGGATTTGCTGCAATGGCTGGCAGATCAGGGCGTCGGCGCGAACGAAGAATGGGTGAACGACGCTCTGATTAAAGCCGTTCAAAACGAAGAGTGCAAACTGGAAACGGCACAATGGCTGGTCGACCAAGGCGCGGACGTCAACGCCCAGGACGAAGACGGGTATTCTGTTCTGTATTATGCCATTGAGAATGTTTGGGATGTTGATCTTGTCCCGTGGCTGGTGGAACATGGCGCGGACGTCAACGCCAAAACGCCGATGGGCGGTTCTATCCTGTCCTGCGTTTCGAGTAAAGAAAGCGTCGAATGGCTTGTTCACCACGGCGCGGACGTCAACGCCAATGACGATACCGGCTGGACGGCTTTGCATTACGCCGCCCGCAAAGGGAATATGGACATGGTAGAAGCGCTCGTTGACTGCGGCGCCGTCATCAACGCCAGAGACAATGCCGGAAATAACGCAGTGTTTTACGCCCTGAGAGAAAATCGACTTGACGTCGCCAATTGGCTTGTAAAGCACGGCGCGACGTGGAATTAGGGAGACGCGGCGGGCGAGAGAATTTACGGAGCGACGGCAAGCCGTCGCTTCCCGGGGGCTTACGCGCCCCGGCTCGCCTACGCCTCATTCTATTCCCCCTTCTCCATTGACAAAAAAACCAAAACGGATACATTATATTATTATCAATTGACGCAACGCGTCAAACAAAAAATCTACTCCCTATTCCCTATTCCCTACTCCCTAAACCATGACCGAGATTCCCGAACGTACAACGGACTTTGCTGAGGAATTTGTTCATGCTTTCGCGGAAGACGTGTTCAATCTTCCGACGATGCAGAAGGTCTTGCCCAAACCGGTTTATCGTAAACTGGTTGCGACGCTCAAAGAGGGCAAGGCTCTCGACTCCGCCATTGCGGACGACGTCGCCAACGCGATGAAGCAATGGGCGCTCCGCCGCGGAGCGACGCACTACACGCACTGGTTCCAGCCGCTGACAAGTTCCACCGCCGAAAAGCACGACGCGTTTCTGGAGCCGGACAACGAAGGGGGAATCACGCTGCGCTTCTCCGGAAAGAACCTGATCGTCGGCGAGCCGGACGCGTCCAGCTTCCCGTCCGGGGGATTGCGGTCCACGTTTGAAGCCCGCGGGTACACCGCCTGGGACCCGACGTCTCCCGCGTTCATTCGCCGCAGCGGAGACAATGCGACGCTGTGCATTCCGACCGCGTTTTGCTCTTATACGGGGTCGTCGCTGGATAAGAAGACGCCTTTGCTGCGGTCGATTCAGGCGTTAAGCCGTTCGGTCGAACGCATTATCAAAGTCTTTGGGCTGGAACAGCCGGACGTCAAGCCGTTTATCACCCTCGGCGCAGAACAGGAATACTTCCTTATAGACAGAGACATGTATTTGCTGCGTCCTGACCTCGTCCAGACGGGTCGAACGCTTTTTGGCGCCGTTCCCGCCAAACATCAGCAGCTGGACGACCATTATTTCGGCACGATTCAGCCCCGCATTCTGGACTTCATGGCTGACGTCGAAAAAGAGCTTTGGGCGCTGGGCGTTCCCGCCAAAACGCGTCACAACGAAGTCGCGCCGGGTCAGTTTGAACTCGCCCCGATGTTCGAAGACCTCAACCTGGCGGTTGACCACAACATGCTCGTCATGGACGTCTTGCAGACCACGGCGCAGCGGCACGATTTGGCGTGTCTGCTTCACGAAAAGCCGTTTGCCGGCATTAACGGATCAGGCAAACACAACAACTGGTCGATCGCCTACGGAGACGTCAACCTGCTCAACCCGGGGTCAGACCCGCACCAAAACGCTCTGTTTTTGACGACGCTGTGCTGCGTCATTCAGGCTGTTGACCGTCACGCTGATTTAATGCGATCAGCAACCGCCTGTATCGGGAACGATCATCGATTGGGCGCTGCCGAAGCCCCGCCGGCGATTATTTCCATCTTCCTGGGCGATCAGCTCACTGACGTTATCGAGCAGATAGAAAAGGGCGCGCTGAAGTCGTCCCGACGCACAACGACGATGAAAGTCGGCGTTGACGCCCTCCCGCCTTTGCCGCGCGACGGTTCCGACCGCAACCGAACGTCGCCCTTCGCCTTTACCGGCGCGAAGTTCGAGTACCGCGCTCCCGGCTCCAGTCAGTCCTGCGCCGGCATCAGCATGGTTCTCAATACGATCGTAGCGGAAAGCATGGACGAAGTCGCCGACAAGCTCGAATACGTCGAGAAGAAGGACTTCAACTCCGCTTTGCAGACGATTCTCCATGAAATGATCTGCAATCACAAACGGGTCATTTTCAACGGGGACAACTACACCGCTCAGTGGGTTAAAGAGGCGCAGAAGCGCGGTCTGCCCAATTTGCGAACGACGCCTGAAGCGCTCAAACCGCTGATCGATAAAAAGAACCTCGAGCTGTTCGAGAAGTACGGCGTGTTCACCGAAGACGAGCTGCCGTCGCGATATGAAGTCTTTATCGAACAGTACGAGCAGAAAGTTGCCATTGAAGCGCGTCTGACGCTGCAAATGGCGCGGACGATGATCATGCCCGCCGTTGTGAATCATTTAGGAGAACTGGCTGGGTCGCTCAACCAGCTTAAAGAGGCTGGTACGACCGCCGGGCTGTCTGCAATTCAAGGACAGCTTCGCACGATTGGCTTACTGGCAGACGACCTGGCAGACAACTGCGACGCTCTGGAAAACGCGATAGCCGAGAAAAAAGACGAGTCGGAAGTCTTGGCGTATATGAAAGACGTCCGCAACACCGCCGATCAGTTGGAACTCCAAATGCCCGACGACCTCTGGCCCATGCCGAAATATCAGGACATGCTCTTTGGACTGTAATAATTAGCAATTTTCAATTAGCAATTTTTCGGAGTGCGGGAGCAAAGCTCCCGCTTTTAGAAAACGCCGAGAACAACGAAAAACGTTTCTACGTCGAAAACGCTAGAACTTCCGGTTCGCGGGCGTATCGCCTGCTTAAATAAAAAAATAACGCGAGCTTCGCTCGCTCAAAAAAAAGCGAGAGTTTCGCTTCGCTGCACTCTCGCACTCCGAAAACGTCACACTTCAAACTGAATTAGTCTTCGTCCAGATAGGTTTCTGCGCCTTGAGCGGAACACATAGCGCGCCAGACTCGCAGTTCGATATTATCTGTAACAAAAACGAGTGAGCCGTCGCAGCGAGACGCGTTAACGCCGCCGGGGTGATGGCTTCGCGGGGTAAAGTACTGACTGTCGTAATCGTTGCACTTGATAGGAGTGGGAATGCGATTTTCCTTAATGACAGTATTAAATATAGCAACTGTTGGGCAGCGGTTGATCTTGTCGCCTAATTGATGGTTGGGCGTCTGCCAGCCGGTAAAGGAGTTCCCGCCGGTGGAAACGCAAACTTCGCTGATCGGACCGCCCCAGGTAACGTCGTCCATATAGGGAATGACTTTCGTTTCCGAGAACATGAGCGTGTTGCTGGCGCCGTCTGTAATTGTAGACATTTTTTGCTTGGTTACAAACGTAAACGGCGCGCCGCGGAACGTGTCGGCGTCGGGTTTGAAGTTAGCAGGATCGTTGATATCGCCGGAAATGACTGTGCCAACGTTGGTCTGTCCGTAGGTCGTATTGCCGAAATTGGCGACGTAATTGGAACGAAGTTTGCACCAGTTTACTCTGCTCCATTCGTTTCTCTGCTGACCCAGGTCGGACGGGCAGGCAAACGTTTTGCAGTAGACCTTGCGCGCGTTGTCGTTGACTGCGTCTGACATGTACGCTTCAAACTCAATCATGTCGTACCAGGCCTGTTGATCCAAATACGCTCCAATGTACGAATACCACGTGTGATCTTCCCACCAGCGGGTTGCCATTGTGGTTTTGGAAGGAGATCGAAAAAAACTTTTAGACGACGACGCTCCCGGCGGCAGCGCCTTGTTAGATCTTTCGTAGCTCAGAGCAGAGAACGAAATCTGCCTGATGTTGTTGGCGCATTGCATGCGTCTAGCCGCCTCGCGGGCTGACTGAACCGCTGGTAAAAGAAGACCAATCAAGACGGCAATAATGGAAATAACTACCAAAAGTTCAACAAGGGTAAATCCTGAATAACGTTTCATTTTATAATGACTAAGATTGTAAAGTCTGGTAAAACGATTAAATTGATATGCATCAAAGCCCAACGGCATTTGCCGAGGTTTATTTTGTCAAATCGAAGTTTTTGGCGGAATCGTTTTTGTCTGCCGTATCGACTACGCCCTGGCTCCAACGATCGGGAACGAGGTTGGTTGTGTCCATTACCCCGCGTTCAGCGTCCATTGGATCTTTGGCGGGAGTGGTCGTAAAAATGTCAAACGAAACCGTAACCTCTCCCTGTGGAACGTTATTAAGCGAATACGCCCCGTTGACAATCTCCGCCTGATCGCCGCGCGACGCGCCTGTTGAGCTGTTGCTCTGAACGATAATCTGTCCCTGGGCATCGGAAGGAATCGGCTGACCGTTAATCGTTACGGTTCCGGACCATTTGACCGTTGGACCTTTGTTAGAACTCTTTCCGCAGCCGACAACGACTGCAAGAACCAACATGCAAACCACGACAGAGGAAATAATTCGATTCATGGATTCGTTCCTGATAATTGATGTGAACAAAAAAACAGAATTGCCCTTTTATAAAACTGGAGTTTAACTCCACTCTTGAACTAAATTATACCAATAATTTTTTGAAATTCAAGAGAATAATCGGATTTGAAGCGTATTTTTGCAAAAAAAATTGCTTCACGGTCATTTAACCTCGAATTCTTCTATATCGATTCGGGTTTTGATTATTTTGCGTTCCGAGTTGTTCTCTGACGGCTTATCTTCGCTGTTGGCGGATTCGGATTCGTGATCTGCGTTTTGCGGAGCCGCGCTTTGTTCGCCTGATATTAAAACAGACTGTTTTGTCTTCTGGTCAACGACGCGGAGAATTACCATCGGAATCTCGTCGTCTGCGTCCAAATCGTCTAAAATGCGAGCAAAATGGTTAAAATTACGCGGACGGACGTAGGCGATTTTTCCCAGGACGTCGTTGACTTGCGGCTGATGTTCCAGCCCTTCAAATCGTTGGGCGTCAACGTCGGTAATAACATACGCGAAAGGCGATTTAAGCCCAAATAGTTCAACTTCTTCCTCCGTCATGGGGCGAACTTTCAAGCCAATTTTTTTCCACAGCGTTTCGTTCACGTCGGGAGCTTTCCATGGAGAAAAAGCGAATTGGAATATCTTTTTTTCTTTATTTTCGCCTCGAATAACGGTAATTTCAATCGGCGTTTGAGCGTTGAATTTGGACTCCTGTTCAGCCCACGACGTCATGCCGGAAATCGGCGCGCCGTTGACGGACTCGACAACGTCCCCATCTTTTAACCCCGCTTGCCCGGCTGGAGAATCTTTGTCAACGCGATACGCAACGCAGCGTCCGTCTTCCAATTTGAGTCGAAAGCCGCGAACGAACCCGTTTCGACGAGGATAATCGTACAGTTTCAGAAGTTTGTTGAGTATGGTGATATGGGAAACGCCGTAGGAAATACACTGCGAGTCGCACTGTTGAGACGTCGTTATGCCGACAACCTTTTGTTCCAGATCGAACCACGGTCCGCCGGACGCGCCGCCGTAAAGAGCCATATCCGTCTGCAGGACGTCGCTGAGATAAACGTCCATGTCCGTCAAGTGCAATGGGCGCCTCGTCCCGCTGATAATTCCCTGCATGCACGTATAGCGCATGTCATGAGGATGTCCAATCGTCATGACGATTTCTCCCCGTCGAACCTCGGAATCCTCTTTGAACGCAACCGGTTTAACCGGCTTTTTCGGATTGATTTTGAGCAACGCCAGATCGTTTGGAACCAAAACTGTTATCAGTTCCGCCTCATACTCTTTACCGTCAAGCGTTTGAACAATGTGATTAACGGTTCTGTGAACAACGTGAGCGCTTGTCAGCACGTAGCCGTCAGAGGTAATGAAAAAGCCCGACGCGATGCCGTATCTGTCTTCAGCCTCATCAACAAAGTATTCAGACAACTGTTTGTCAGCCGGGTCTACAAAATCGCCGGTTACAAAAACCACCGATTCCGCAAAGTCGTCGTATGTCGAGGAAACGAACTCGCTGCGAAGCCGCCGGACTTCTTCCGAAGTCAGACGCGCCTGAACGGAGATACAAATCGAGACGATTGTCAGAAACGTTACAACAACAAGACGATTCAAAAATCGGTTCATGGGAAGGGACGGTATGTTGATTATATGATGTACTTTTTTACTGTCCGCGAACAGGATTGCCGCGGACTGTTAACGATTATTTATTCTATTATAATAAAGATTTCGTAATAATGCAAGAGCAGATAAGAAGTTTGCTGCGGCGGGGCGCCGCTCTTGCACTCCAACAAATTTTCTGTAATAGAAAAAAACAGATTGACGCGTTTCACGTCAATCCGTTTTGCTTATGTTGAACTATTCAACAAGCAGAGCAGGGCAGAGCGAAAATTATTCTTCCTCTTCTTCCAGCTGCGCCTTGGCGATAATCTGCTGCTGAATGTTGCCCGGAACCGGGTCGTAGCGGAGGAATTCCATCGTGTAGGAACCCTGACCGCTGGTCATGGAGTTCAGAACGCGAGCGTAAGTGGTAACTTCCGCCAGGGGGACTTCCGCTTCAATCGTCTGCATGTTACCGCCAGCCGAGGTCATGCCCAGTGGACGACCGCGGCGGTTGGACAGGTCGCCGGAGACGTCGCCGACGTTGTCGTTGGGGACGGTGATTGCAATCTTGACAATCGGTTCCAGCAGAGCGGGTTTGGCTTCCAGGAAGACCTTCTTGAACGCCATGTTGCCGGCGGTGCGGAACGCGGTTTCGTTGGAGTCAACCGGGTGATACTTTCCGAAGAAGACTTCAACGCAGACGTTTTGAACCTTGTAGCCAGCGATAACGCCCTTGGCAATTCGTTCGTAGAAGCCCTTTTCGATAGCCGGCATGAAGTTGCCAGGAATGGAACCGCCGACGATGGAGTCGATCCAGAGGAATCCGGCGTCTTTGTCGTAGTGGTATTCCTTCATGCTGACGAAGTTGTCTTTGTTGGCGAAGGTTTCGATGTTCTCTTCGTTGATGTCGCCCGGCAGCGGCTGCATACGAATGTGGACTTCGCCGAACTGTCCGGAACCGCCAGACTGTTTCTTGTGTCGGTGCATGCCTTCCGCCTTGCCCAAAACCGTTTCACGATACGGAATCTTCGGTTCTTTGGTGTCGATTTCGACCTTGTCGCGGCGCTTGAGTTTTTCCTGCAAGACGGTCAGGTGAAGTTCCGTCATACCGGTAATGACGAGTTCTTTGGTCTGAACGTCCTGTTCGCGGCAGAAGGTGGAGTCTTCTTCGCACAACTTAGCCAGAGCAACGGACAGTTTGCCTTCGTCGCCGCGGCTTTTGGGAGTGGCAGCCAAAGAAACCATCGGGGTGGGGAAGTGAATGGCGGGCAGATAAGCGTCGCCAATTGACGTAGAGGTATGGAAATCTTCAACCTTGGTTACGGCAACGATGTATCCAGGACCAGCGTCGTCAACCGGAGTCGTCTGGGAGGCTTCCATGGTGAACAGCTGAGCGATTTTGAACGGCTTGCGGGCGCCGGAATACATAACAGACTGACCGGTTTTGAGCGTGCCGCTGTAAACGCGGATGAAGTTGATTTTCTGAACGAACGGGTCAATACGGGTTTTGAAGCACTGAGCGCAAAGAACGCCGTCCGGGTCGGCGGTCAGTTCGACGTCTTCGCCGTTGGCGTTTTTCGCAGTCTTGGAAATCATGTCAGCCGGAACGCCAGCCAGAATGATGGCGTCGAGCATTTCAGCCAGACCGACTTCCGTCTTGCCGCTGACGAAAATAATCGGGATAACGATGCCGTCTTTAACGGCTTTTCCAACCAGAGCTTTGAGTTCATCTTCCGACGGAATTTCGCCTTCGAGGAACTTTTCCATCGCGGCGTCGTCCGCCATAACGATTTGTTCCATGAGGGAATCGTGAAGGTCAGCCGGGTTAATGGCAGCGCCGTCTACGGGTTGTCCGTCCAGAACGCTGGCAACGCCTTTGAATCCGCCGTTGATAACCGGGACGTTGAACGCCATGCATTCCGACCCGAAGTTGTCCTGAATGTCAGCAATGAGCTGTTCGTAATTGACGCCGTCAGAGTCCGCCTTGGTAATGAGAATCATGCGTCCCAGGCCAGCGGCTTCCGCTTCCTTGAAAACGCGGCGAGTGTTGACCTGAATTCCTGCCTGAGCGTTGATAGTGATAATCGCGTTTTCGACGCCCGCCATCGCGCCAATCGTCTGACCGATGAAGTCGGCATAACCGGGGGTGTCGATGAAGTTGAACAGATGATCCTTATAAACGAAGTTCGTAACCGCGGATTCAATCGTGTATTTGTGGGTCTTTTCTTCTTCGTCGAAGTCGCAGAAGCTGGTTCCCTGGTCAACCGAACCGTGGTTCGGAGCAGCTCCGGTAAAATTCAGCAGCTTATCCGTCAGAGTTGTCTTGCCCGTTCCGCCATGACCACACAATACTACGTTACGAATGTCTTTCGCTTGAAATTTTGCCATTATATATTGTTCCTTAAATCTAAAACAACTCTAACGCGGCTGACTCCGATGTCTTCCGCTACACAATAATTTAAAATACAATTATATCAAAATCTATGAGATTTCAAAGGGGGGCTATTAGGGGATTTTTTAGGATTGGGAGAGGAAGGAGCGGGATTGATTTGGGAATGAGGAATGGGCGCAAAACGACGCTCTACTCCCTATTGCCTACTCCCTATTGCCTACTGTCTATTGCCTACTGCCTATTTTACCTCTTTTCCCAAACGCGAATGTAGTCAATCTCGAAGACGCTGGGCAGGTCTTTCGGGTCGGGAAGACCGAACCAGTCCGGAAACGTTTCCGAGTCGAAGTTGATCGTCAGCGGCTGATTCCAGAACTCGTTTTTCAGCTCTCCGACGCATTTGCCGTCAACGTACCATTTGATATAGTCCGGCGTCCATTCCAGACCGTAAACGTGGAATTCCTCGAAGGGATTAAACGGGAGATTCCACTGCTGTGGACGCTTCAGATGTTTGAACTCCGGCGTATAGACGACGTGACCGTTCATCAAATATTTGGAACTGTATTTGGGATTTTTGGCGCACATCTCGTAGACGTCAATTTCCGTCCAGACTTCCGGCGGCGTGTTCTTGTCACACCAATAGGACTCCAAGGCGGAGACGGTCTCAAACCGGTATCCGTGCGAGCCGAAGGTCTTATAGAACCAGAACGCGCTCGACGCCCGTGAGTTCATCGACTTGCTGCGGACTTCAAAATAACCGTACAAGACCGTCTGCCGGCTTTGGACGGCGGCGGTTCGGAACGTATGGTAGCCCTTCTTTTTGTCCTGTTCTGAATAGTACCCTTCCGGCGCAACGTCCGCCCGCAGACAGAGTTTTCCGTCTTTGAGGTAGACGTTTTCTTTACAGAACATCGCCGGTTTTCGACCCCGCCAAATCGGGTTGAAGTTAAACCATTTGACGTCGTCCAGCTGATCCTGATTGAACTCGTCGCTCAGATACGCATTGAACTTCCAGCCGTCGCCCAATGGGCACGCCGGCTCGTCCTGAGCGAACGCGAGGTTAAACGTCAACAATGCGTTAAACGCGATAAGTAATGATAGTAGTTTTTTATAGTTCATGATTTTTAGTTGCGAGTTGATTTTAAAGGCAATTCGCGCCAATAACGCAAGGACAATCATTCAATTATTCAATCGTTATTGGCACGAATATTAGTTATCGTAGTTCGTAACAGATTTGGTGATGAAAGCGACGGCAAGCCGTCGCACTCCAAATTATTTCGACGACAAAATAACCGTTGCGTTTTCCTGGAATTCGTAGTACATGGCTCTGCCGTCTTTGAATCGGACGATAACCTTGAGCGTCTTTTTGACGTTGTTGATCGGGTCGCCGCCAAAGATGTCGTTGTAACGACCAAGTACGCCGACGCGTTTGTCGCCCAGGAGTTCTTTGAGCTTGTCTGTAACGTCAACGTATTTTCCTTGAGCGCCGTAGACTGCGCTGAGGATTTCGCCGTCAAAGGGTTCTGAAGCAAACAGTTTCAGCGGGACGCCGGCAACTTTTTCGGAGTCGCCGTCCTGACGAATGTCGAATCGGTTGATAACAGGCGCGGTTGCGACGCGCGGACGCACCGGCGGGATGTTCTCGATGCTGTAGGACGCCGGGTCGTACATCTGACGAATCTCTTCATCTCCCAGATACGGGCCGTTGCAGTCCACCCAGGCGATGAGGCGTTCACGGTCTACGCCTGTTACTTTTACGCCGTGATGTTCTCCCGAGCACGCGTTGTGAATCAGTCGGCTGACCGGGCTGAATGCGGAATACGGCGGCAGGGTTGCGAGGTTGGCGGGGTCGTTTTTGTTATACCCTTCAACGATAAACAGACCTGCTATGTTCTTGGGAACGTTATGTTCGTCTCTCTGCTTTACGCCGCCCCATGGGCAGGCGCCGGTAACCATCGTATAGTACGGTTCGCAGAACGGGCTGACGTCTCCCGGACGCGACAAGACGTTGTTTCGCCACGGGTGCGTGGACGGTCGACAAATCATGTTGAGCGTTTCGTACGCCTTGGTATTGGGCTTTTGGTGACATTCGGCGCAGTACTTGTCCAGAACGGGCTGAACGAATCGCATATAAGAGATAGACTCTTCCGCTCCCCAGCTGGGCGGGGTGAGCTTCTGCGGGCCTTTCTTCATCGCCATGTTCATGCCTTTGCTGGGCGTGTTGCCTTTGGTGTTGAGGTTGGACTCGTGACATCCAAAGCAGCCGCGGGTTTCGCCGGGCATGACGTTGGCGAACGATCTCATGACGTGAATCGCCATACCGTTTTCGTCCAACATCTCAAAGTAGACGGACTTGCCGGCGGGGAGTTCAAAATAAATGCTTCCGTCCGGTTCGATTGGAACGGTTCCCAAAATACGTTTGACGCCTTCCGCCTGGAATACGGAAACGGCGGGACCGTCGTGCTGAACGGTTTTGTGCCACGTCGTATAGGTTTTCGGATCCATCTGGACAACGCGAATCGCCTTGCCTTTTTCTTTCAGGATTTCAGGGGCGTTGTCAAAGACGTTGTTGGAGTACAGGTATCCGGGTTTGGGCTGTTCGCCAGAGCCAATCTTGGGCCAGTCGACTTTGTCCGGGATTTCCGTCGGGACTGGTCGCGGCTTGAACGGCATGGCGTACCAGGCGTTGGCGTTATCGGCAGCGTAAATGAGTTCCTTGTTGCCGTAGACATCCTGGAAATACAGCTTGAAGAACCAGCCGTGATCGGAACCGCTGCTGAGGTGTTTGCCGACGCGGGCGGAAACGAGCATATATTCTTCGGAAAGCGGATACGGCGTCTTATACGCAAAATACGCGCCGGCGGTATGGTAATCGTAACTCGGCGCTGGGTCTTGCGGACCGTTGCCGACTTCCGCCCAGGCGACTTCTCGAGTAATGCGTTCCAAACCGTCTGGATAGTTCATGCCTTTTGTCGGGTCAATGTATCCAACCGAGCCGTTAAACCAAGCGTGATGTCCCAAGCCGATAAAGACGACCTTTTTGGAGTCCGGAATGGGTCGGGCTTCGGTTAAGACGTCCGGCCAAACGGACTGGTTGCCTCAAAACGTCTGCGGGTTCGTGCCGTCCGGGTTCATCGTCCAGAGGGACTGAACGCGCCAGAGGGCTTTGTCAGTATATTCCCAGCGAGTGAAAATAACGCGACCGTCAGGAAGCATGTTGGGCATGTATTCCGGTTCGCCGTTGGCGGAAATGACGTAGATGTTTTTCCCGTCGGAATCGCATCGTGACATCGCGAACGCGTGCGTCATGGGCATGCAGCGAACGTAGCTTCCCTGTCGGGACGACGCGAAAACGATGTGCCCGTCCGGCGTGTAGACCGGGTCGAGGTCGTCGTAATCGCCGCGGGTCAGCTGACGCAGATTCGTTCCGTCCGCGTTGACTTTGTACAGGTGGAACGACTTCTCTCCAACGGGTCGATAGCAGAAAAGAATCTCTTTGCCGTCAAAAGACAAATCCTGACGCCAGAACGCGCCCTTGAGTTCCGGGACGACGTCCTTTTTGACCTCGCGGGGGTTCAAGCCGATAACCAGAATCTTCCCGCCGTCGCAAGCCATGTATCCGTTGCGGTGACGCGCTTCGTGAGACCATTCGTCGGTCGCGTCGCGCGGCTTTCCTTTCGGATACGGGTTCTGAACCATCAATATAGAATCGAAATCCAGCAAGGGGTTTGAGAATACGATTTCCCGCTTGACTTTACGGACTTCAAAGTACAACGCCTTATAGTCCTTTTCGCCGGGCGCGTCGAGCTTCTTCTGCAAGTCGTCCAGCTGAGCGACTTTGTCGGACAGATCAATGTCTTCCGCCAGGTCGACAATGCGTTCAGCTACTTCTTTCGCCCATTTGATTTCGTTGGCGACTTTCGTCGCGTCGAAAACGTTGCCCGCCTGGAACGTCCAGTCGACAATCAAGTCGTTTTGCGCTTCGGGCGACAGCTTGTCAAACGGGATAAAACCCGTAGCGCTGGCAATCGCGCATACGCCTGCGACAACCATCGCGGCAACCGCTTTGATGATACATTTCATAGTTACTCCTCCTAAATTGGGTTATAATATTCGATTATATTGTTATCTTACCGATACTTTTTATTATAACCAATCAAAGATTATTTACAACCCCGAAAAAAAAGAATAAAAAATTTTCCTAACATTTCTTTTATTCAATCGTCTTAACAAAACAACATGAAAGCGCTCAACATTGAAAGCTTTCGTAAATTTTTTCTGTCTTTGTCCATAGTGGTCAAGACGCGTTTACCCTCAATTTCATTTCACTCAAGAAAGGATGCTGAAAAATGAAAAAAGAAAAACTCATTCCGACTTTCCCCGACACCCTTGGAGCCCAGATTTTCAAATGCAGCGAGTCGTCCGAGGACGTTAAAACCAAAATTGCTTTTGTGAACAGACTGATTGAATTTAGCCCGTTTCTCATTGCAACAAAAAGCCAGGATGAACTGGATGAGGCAGTTCGATTCCTGGGGCAGGCTCTGGATTCGGAAAATGACGACAAGGTAAAACATCTTTACACCGTTTTGATGTTTGATATTGTTGAAGCGCTGTTTAATCGATATGGCGGATTCTCTGGCAGAATAGGCGACGTCATTCAAAATATTTCAACCCAAAGCAATAATCTAACTTTGGATTGGCTGAATATTTTTGAAGCTATAGGCGATAAAACCTGCCTGCGAAAAGTAAGAGAGCTGACCAAAAGCGACGATCCGGAAATTCAGGAACGGGCGCTGGATGTTTTTTGTAAAATATCCGGAGTTCAGTCGCTGGACAAGGAATCGCTAAAGGCTGCCCGCGACCAGAAAAAAGAACGCAGCCAAGTTGCAAAGCTTGAGCAAATCGCAGCCAAAAAAGCCCGAGAGCTGGAAAACGCGCCAATCAACACGATTAATGAAGAAACCAAAACTATTGATATTATAGCAAAGGGCGTCTACCCGGCTAACGTCCTGAGCAATTATCATCGTGTTGAGCCTCCGTTTACCGTGGACGGCGTGATATGTTATTCGATGGAAGGGTTCCTCCAGGCGCTAAAGCAAAGCGACGCTGAAATGCAGCTGAAACTGTGTTCGCTCAGCGGCGCATCAGCTCGTCACGTTGGGAACCATTCCAAAGGATGCAATGAATGGAAAAAGACGCAAACGCTATGGTGGCAAGGCAAAGAGATCAAACGCGAGTCAGAAGAATATATCGCTCTGGTTATGAGAGCGTACAAATGCAAATTTGACGCCAGCCAGGAGTTCCGTGACGCTCTGAAAGCTTCGCTGGAATATACCCTGACGCATAGCGTAGGACACGACGATCCGACTCAAACCGTTTTGACCGAGAAAGAATTCATCGGTTGCCTGGAATCGCTGAGAAATCTTCTCCGCTAGAAACGGCGTTTGGATGAGATAACAGTTGGGACGACCGCTCATGGTCGTTCCAATTTGTTTTTATTCCCTACTGCCTACTGCCTCTTGCCTAATGCCTTCTTACTTTTTCCAGACGCGAATATAGTCAATCTCGAAGACGCTGGGCAGGTCGTTTGGGTCGGGAAGCCCAAACCATTTGGGCATCGTTTCCGAGTCGAAGTTAATCGCAAGCGGCTGATGCCAGTACTCGTTTTTCAGTTCCCGAACGCATTGTCCGTCCACGTACCATTTGAGATAATCCTCCGTCCATTCCAGAGCGTAAACGTGGAAATCGTCTGCAGGATGAAATGGGAGATTCCACGCCTCGTGCTTCTGGATATGCTTTTTGATAGTCGGCGTGTGCATGACGTGTACCGTCATGAGATACTGATCTGCGTATTTCGGATGATTCCCCGACATCTCAAAGACGTCGATTTCCGTCCAGATTTCCGGCGTAACATCGTAGAACCAGAAAGCGCTGGACGCCTTCGAGTTCATCGGCTTGGCGCGAACCTCGAAGTAGCCGTACAGGACTGTCTGCTTGCTCTTCACCGCCGCGGTACGGAACGTATTATAGCCCTTCTGCTTGTCCTGTTCGGAATAGTACCCCTCAGGCGCGACGTCCGCCCGCAGACAGAGTTTCCCGTCTTTGAGATAGACGTTCTCTTTACAGAACTTCGCCGGCTTACGGCCAGGCCACCCGGGGTTCGTATCAAACCATTTTTCCGCGTCGAGCTTGTCCTGATTGAACTCGTCGCTGAACTGAGGGACAAACTTCCAGCCGTCGCCCAGCGGACAGACCGGCTCCTGAGCGGCTGCGAGATTAAACGTCAGGATTGCGTGTAACGCGATAAGTGATAGTATTCGATAATTCATAGCGGTATGAAAAGTGGTAATTGGTTAGTGGTAAGTGGTAAGGAAGCCGGAGGAGAACCAAAACGAGTGTAAATTGGGTACATAATTACGCGGGCTAAACGCCCGCTGCGTAATTCCGCTCCCGATGGTCGCTTCATTACCGCCTTTCATCTATTTCTCCTCTCTTGATTTAAATACTTCAACCATAACCGCGGGGCGGTTTGTCGTCATGGTGTCGATTCCGGCGTCGAGAAGGTCGTTGATGAGTTTGGGGTCGTCGATAATCCACGTACTGACGGTAAATCCAGCCGCCTTGAGCAGTTTGACCGTGTTGACGTTTTTCATATCGCCCCATGCCGGGTTGGCGACCTTGTACGGGCAGTCCTTTTGGCTGTCGATAAACCACTGGACGTACTGTTCGTCCGTCATGCCGTTTCGGGCGCCGCCGTTGCGATAGGCGTAAATGCCGGGGCAGTATTCCTGCATGCGGCGAATGGACTCGTGATTAAACGAGACGATGGCGCACTGCTTCACCATGTCGTGGGCGATAATCGAGTCTGCAATCTGACGTTCCGTCCCGAAGACCTTGATTTCGATTATCGGAATGCAACCGGATCCCTTGAACAGGTCAAGCGTCTCGTCCAGCGTGGGGACTTGCGTTCCCTTCCATTTGTCGCCCATATAGGCGCCGACGTCCACTTTCCGGACTTCGTCAAAGGTCATTTCAGCAATCGGCGTCTTGCACGCGCCGGCGCTGGCGCGCGACAAGGTTTCGTCGTGACTCAAAACAAGAACGCCGTCTTTGGTGCGCTGCACGTCGAACTCGCAGGAGTCGATTCCCGTCGCGATAGCGAGCTTAAAGCTGGGAATCGTGTTCTCGGGAGCGTTATGCAGGTCGCCGCGATGTGCCATGGAACGAATACGACCGGCAATTTCCGGCAGCTGAGCCTGCGCGGCGCTAGCGATAAACGTCAAAACAAACAATACGGCAAGGGAGATGATTAAGCGGTGTTTCATGGGAAGGTTTTGGGGGTGAAAGTTGCGAGTTGCGAGTTGCGAGTTGCGAGAAGATTTTGTGAGGCGCTTTGCGTTTCTCGCCACTCGCTACTCGTTACTCGCAACTCTAATGAACACAATTCTATTCCTTTTATTTTTAAAAGTCAATACCCGGGCTATTGACTTTTGGAAAATGGAATAATATAATCAAAATAAAAGCCTATTTTGAGAAGAAAATCCTCTATCCAAAAAGGGGAACGCTATGTTTAAGAAGATTGTACATTGGATTATAAATATAATCGGATACACATTGGTTGCTTTAACGATCATTGTGATTGCAGCGCCAATTCTTGGATTGATTCTATTTGCAATAAAATATTCCGGCGCTCTTAATGTAAATTCCTGGAATCCGGAACAAAGAACTCATTATGAAAAGGTTTTTCAAATAACGATTCCAGAATCGGTGGAATGGGTTCAATTTCAGGAATGGCATGGTTTTCGAGATACAATATTTCGCGGCGAACTGTACGCAACTCCAGAAGAATTCGCCCAGCTCTTTCCGCCGGAACGGTTCCCGCTGGAAGATTTGCCAGCAGAAGAAGCCCTGTCTTATGTTAAAGATTGCGATATAGATTATAAAGATGATATGCTTCGTCCCGATTGTTCGTATAAGAAATATGAATCCCCATACTCAAAAAGCAATTTTAATAATTGGGAAATCGTCGTGGAATTCCCGCCAGACGAAAACGAACGAATACACGTCTGGTTTGTGAAATTCTAGCGTTATTATTAGAAAATATTGTAAATATATGAGGGTCTTCTGGGAGTGGCTGGGAGGATTCTGGGAATTTCTGGGAAAAAGGATGGCGGAATTGGATGTTGAAAGTCCTCGTCAGCAATCGATAAAGTTTACCTATATTTCCCAACCGTTTTCTCGATTTGATTTTTTCTTATTTTTTTGAAAGTTCTCTTTACAAATCTTAAAAAATAACCTATATAACATCTAGGCGAATGTATCGCGGTATATAATTCAATAGTTGCGAGTAACGAGTTGCGAGTTGCGAGAAACGCAAAGCGCCTCACAAAATCCACTCGCAACTCGCCTCTCGCAACTCGCAACTTAAAATAGATGTCCAGAGTTTACGTTTCTGTCGCATTGCTATTGGTCGCGCTGACGAGCGTCAGCTGCCGGAGCGTCAATTTGACTATGCCATGGAGAAGAAACGCGCCTCAAATGCCGCAAACCGCGCTGATTCCGCCTAACGCGTCGGCAGCGGATATTATCGCGGCTGTCAATCGTCAGAACGAGCAGATCGACTCTCTCAGCGCGCATGGCGCGTCTGTTTCCATGCCGCGAACGCCTCAGCTGTCGGCGGATATTGTCTATCACAAGCCCAACTATCTGCACATTTCCGCCAAGACAAACATAACCGGCAAGGAATTCGACATGGGATCGAATCCGGAACTGTTCTGGTTCTGGGTCGCCCGCGACGAAAGACCGGGCGTGTACTACTGTCGGCACGATCAGTATTTGCAGTCGGCGGCGTCAAGCCAGCTGCCCATCGAACCGAACTGGGTTATTGAAGCCCTGGGCGTCAAGCCGCTTGATCCGACTCTGTCCTGGCTGGGACCGCGCCCAACCAGCGACGGCGTGTATTACGAACTGCGCGCTCAGGAGCAGACCCCGAAGGGCATGATTACCCGCGTCGTCTACGTTGACCGCCGAACTGCCACGATCGCCGCTCAGCGCATTTACGATTCCAACAACTATCTGGTCGTCGACGCCACGACTCGCGCCGTTCGCCGGGACGCCCTCAACGGGATTTATGCTCCGCAGAAAATCGACATCTTCTCACCGCGAGACAACTTCAAGCTCTCAATCGACCTGGGTACGTTCGACCTCAACCGGATTTCGACCGACACGCTGGCGACCTGGGGCATCCCGCAAAACCTCGGCGCGCCGATGGTCAACCTGGCAGGACCGCAGTAGGCGGAGAGTCCTTCTTCTTACTACTCCCTACTCCCTTCATTCTGATACACTCGCACGTAATCTACTTCCATGTACGTTCCATCGATGGCGTCTGTTACTTTTCCCGCCCAGGAGATAATCGCTTCGGAGAGGAAAATTGGAGCGGCGATAAAGCAGCAGTTGTTCGGTTCCCGGCGCAGCTCTTTGCCGTCAAAATAGAAGACCAGTTCCTTTTCAGTCCAGAGCAGACCGTAGACGTGGAACTCCTTCGACAGGTCGAGCGATTTGTCGGGTACAAACGATTTATGACACGTCCTGTGACGCGTCTTCCCGTTGACTTCATACTTATCGTTCCAGTTATGAATGTTCGTATTGATTTTAGACGGGTAATGTCCTTCGTTGACGTCGATTTCAAAATGCTGGCTTTTATCGAGTGGGGCGTACCAGTTTTTCCCGGTAACGGGCGCAGTCGTCATGAGCCAGAACGAGTTGTTCGTTCCAGTCGCGGCGGCGTATCGATACCGGCATTCAAAGTACCCGTACTGAAACCGCTTCTTGGTTGAAATCGACGCGGACGTCCATTCCTTTCCCCCACGGTTCTCTTTTTTATTCATCAGACGCAGAGTTCCGTCCTTGACGACTGCGTTCTCGCGCCATCGGCTGCAGACAATATGCCGCGGCGACCCGTTTTCCGAGTTCCAGTTTTCGTCCAGCTGGCTGTCCGGATAATCGAACTCGTCCGCCCAAACCAGCTTCATTCCCGCTTTCGGGTCGGCGGGCGCCTCGTCGGCAAACGATTCAACCGCCGCCGCTGTTACGCTAATTAACGCAATAAATAATAGGGTTCTTTTCATGATAACGCTGCATTATTAAGGATTAAAAAATGAGTTGTACCTATGAGCCAAAAGTAATTTTAACACAAAATACACGAAAAGAACGAAACAACACGAAAGGATATTTGTAAAAATAATTAATTTAAAATCAAAATAATTTTTCGTAACTTTCGCTTACTTTGTGTTTTTCGTGTTTAAAAATCCAATTGAATAACCAATCGGTGAAAATCCGTTTAATCCGTAAAATCCGTGTACGGACTGACCTGCACAGCAAACTGAGCGCTCTACTCTACAATCTGACAGACTTCTTTTAGCCTGTTTGCCAGCTCGTAGGCGAGTTTGCGAATCTCCCACAAGTCGGCGTTGGGGTCGTTTCTGAACGCGGCGATTTTGGCAGTCGGCAGGTCTGACATCGGAACCTGTTCGCACGCTTCGAGCAGGTTGGCGGCGACTTCGCAGGCGTCGAGCAGTTTCTTTTTATCGCTCCGGCGATAGTCAAACGCGTCGGACGTGTATTCCGTCAGGGCGTCTTTGATGAGTTTAATCGCCCGATTTGCCTTGCCTTCCCGGTTCGGGTTGGGCGGAACGACAGGCGTATTTTCGCCCCGGTTGCGGTAACAGCCGAACATGGCGGCTATCGTGCCGGCGTCGCGAATCGTGCCGTCGGGATAGAAAATGCCGTGTTCGTCTATGCACCGACCGCGAATCATCAGGTTGAACAGAATCCAGCCCATGTTGTATTCGTTACAAAACTGTAACGCCATTTCGTAGGAATTGGCGCGCGCCAGGCACCCGGTTTCCGTCTGAATTATCGGTTTGCCGAGCTTTTCAGACCACTGCTTGGCAAGCTCGTAGTTGTTTCGGGCATGTTCCCGGGATTCGCTGTAGTCGTGAAACGAAAGAACGTCGAGCATTTTCGCCGTCGATTCCTCTATCTCAAACGCGGTCGTGTACCCGACGGTAAACAGACAATCCGGGGCGAGTTTCTGCGCCAGAGCAATTTCCCGACGCAAAAAAGACCACGTCTCCTCTTTTCGGGCGGCGCGCTGATCTGCCGGCGCCTGATTGATGTACGGATTGCACAGCGGCTCGTTCATCATGTCGAACATGAGCAAACCGGGTTCGTCTTTGAGCGCATTGACAACCGCCGTTGTGAACTTGTCCGCCGCCTCGTACGCCTCCGGCTGAATCGTCTTCGGATTGAGCATGTTCCCGTTAAAGAGAATCGGCATGGACTTGTACCCGCAGGAATCGCAAACGCGAACGAACGCGACAACCTGCTGAATGTACTCGTCGCCCTTGCTTTGAAAAGCGCCGGGACTGAGCCAGAACCGAACCGTATTCAGACCGACTCGGGAACCGTACGCCAGCTCGCGCCGTGCCTGATCTTCCGGCGTAATGCTGTAACAGACGCCGCGAATCTTCGTGCAGTCAATCTGCGGCTTCTCCGCCTTGACAACCGACGCCATAAGCGTCGCCGTAACAAATAACGCCGCGCATACCGCGGTCAAAATACGGGAAGAATGGTTCATGATGTACTCCTATAAGTTGCGAGTTGCGAAATTAATGGAAGGCGGTAATGGAGCGACCAACGGGAGCGGAATTACGCATTCGCCGCTAGGCGAACAAAACGTCGCGAAGTGTGCATAACAAAACGACGAAGCGAGAAACCTTCTCTGGATGTAGCCCGTCCTCGGGCTACAACTTGACGGCGAAAGCCGTCAAGGGAATAATATTTTCATTTTGCGGACTTACGTCCGCGATCCAGAAAGGTTATCGCCTGCGGCGAAGGGAACTCGGCGGGGGGGGAGCGGCAGGGGTCTGCCGCGTGCCGGAGGTTCGAGCGGGCTTTCCTGCGAAAGAGGATATTTCTTGTTCTAGCAAGTAGCCCGGGGACGGGCTACATCCAGGGGGCGTTATCTTCTTCGCAATACTGTATTTCACCCTTCGAACATCCAATACTCAATCGGTGAAAATCCGTCTAATCCGTCAAATCCGTGTGCTGGCTGACCTGCGCGGTATCGTAATTCCATCGTTTTGGTTCGCCGTTGGCGAACTGCGTAATTCCGCTCGCTGCGCTCGCTTCATTACCGCCTTTCATTTATTGGCGATTCCCATCTTTTTCTTTTTCCTCTTCTTCCTCAGCCTTCCCGGCTCTTAGACGTAATCTCTGCTTTCGCGTTTTCCGCTTTGACGTCGTCTGCAATGTTCTTGTAAATATACTTTAACGCCGAGGGGACGAAGCTGTGCAGTTCTTTCGTGCCTTCCGGGTGCGGGCTAATCGTAATAATCGGGCCTTTGCCGTAGGTCGTGAACACCATGGCGGGCGAGTTGACCTGAATGCCGGGAGTGGAATCGCCGACAGCGGTTTCTGAACGGAACCAGGCGAGGACGTCGACTTTCGTTCCGTTGGGGTCAACGTTGATATTGACGACCGGACCGTTGTGATAGTTGCATTTCTGCAAGCCGGCAAACTCTTCGCCAAAGACTTTTCGTCCCTGTTCGGTCAGCTCGATATCCAGCTTCGCTCCGCCGCGAACCCAGATCGTGCTGCGGCGTTCAATATTGACAAAATGCTGCTGAATCGGGAAATACGCGCCGGCGCAGATGCCCATATACCCTCTGCCGGACTGGACGAACTGCTTGACCTTTTCGACGCCGTCTTCGCCCATTGATCGGGCTTCGCCCCGACCGGAACCGCCGGGCAGGACGACGATGTCAAACCCGTTGAGAACGTCATTGCGAATGTCTTCGCCGTTGACGACTCTGTAGACGAACTCCGGGTTGTCATGAATTCGCTTGTAAATCAGTTTTGCGCTGCCTTTGCCGACGCCTTCGTCGTCATAGACGGCAACGCGAATCGGTCGTTCCTGCGCGACCGCCAACGACGCGCAAAGGGAAATCAACGCGGCAAACAACAAGGTAGGAATTGATAACGTGAGTTTCATGATTAATAAGGTGGGGATAGTATTGTGGAAAATTGGGGATGCGGTCAAGCGTCTGACAAACTTCTTTCAACTGACGCTTGAACTATTCTTGGATTATAGCGCTTAATTTTATCGAATACAAGAGGACGGGGACGGATTTTTGAAAGAAAAGGGATAGGAGAAGAAACCGGCAAAGCGGAGAGGTGAAACTCAAGGACTTAGATTACAGCGATTCAATGAACGAAAGAAATAGTATTGAAATAATTACCGAAATTACAAACAGAATCAGGAACAAAAAGAATAGCCCGCAAAAACCGCGTTTCGGCTGGATCTCCGGTTCAAGCGGAGCTTCAGAACGCTCATTTAAACAATCAAGAACATCTGTACGTTTCGGCTTTATGCCAAGCGATTCAAGCGTCATCGGCGGGGGCGCCAGTTTAAAAAGCGTATACGAGCAAGACGCCATCAATACGGTTAAGAAGATATCGATAAAAAATTGTATATATCCAATACCGGCAACAGCGCGGCTGTCGACTGGCGCTAACAACTGCAAACCGGTCTGAATTATACAGAATGTTACAATCCATTGGAGATTGATATCAATATACATCAACGATACCGATAGAGACCAGTCTTTTTTAGACAGACGATTTTTAATTCCAAACAGCGATATGATGACGATTAAAGTAACCGCGGCGATGGCAAAATAAACGTTGGATATACAGAAGCAGCATAAAAGCAGAATCAATACGCTTATAAGCAAAAGAACTTTTGGATTAATAATTCCCAACTCTTCAAATATATTTGTTTCGCTGGATTCAGACGCGTCTGTTTCGGCAGATGCGTCGCTTTGATCCGCCGGTCCCGCAGTTCTGGAATTTCTCCAGATTATTCCTAAAAAACATAACGCTGGTTGAATAACACAGCACAGCACGCCAGCCAGAGCTGACACGGATAAACAAATGTCGGAATTGGGAACTGATGCAGATTGGGCAAGTTTAATAAAAAAAGCCGATACGTACAGAAGCAATAAAAACGTCCCTATAAAATTATAGATGTACATTTCGACTTTGAGTCCATTTGCATATTCATTTTTAGCGTGATAATAATAGCCGCAAAAATAGGCGTCCCAGAATGTTGCTTTTGGGATATAGTCAGGAACAAACGTTCGACGAAAGAATGCAGCGTCTTTAATATAGTAAACCGCGCACGCAAAAACGCCGGTTATTATCAAATTGTAAAACAACGGACTGGTAAATGTGCGGACGTATTGATAAGCGCCGGTAAAAAAACAGTACAAGCCCCCTAAATAGCAGATAAGCATAAGCGCTATATCCAGTATTACCAGAGAGGGGATTATTTTTTTGAAATTCATATTTTAGGCTTGTACTTTCTCAAAATGTCGCGGACGACGTCCGCCTTGAAAAAACTTTCGGTCGCCAGCAAGCTGGCTCCCTTTTAGGGAAGTTTT
>JAZMZV010000101.1:0-17214 GCA_045586185.1 Thermoguttaceae bacterium
CTGGACATTGCGTTTTTGGGAATGGCGCAGCTTGACCGGTTCGGCAACGTCAACGTCAGCAAATTTTCATCTAAACTCGCCGGCTGCGGAGGGTTTATCAACATCACGCAAAACGCGAAACGCGTCGTCTTCTGCGGGACGTTTACCTCCGGCGGTCTAAAAGTCGAATTCCAGGACGGGCGCCTAAAGATTCTTCAGGAAGGCAAGATTAAAAAATTCGTCCGCGGCGTCGAGCAGATTACCTTTAGCGGCTCCCGCGCCGCGGAAACAAAACAGGACGTTATGTATATTACCGAAAGAGCGACGTTCCGCCTTATTGACGGCGTTGTAACGCTGACGGAACTCGCCCCCGGCGTCGACCTCGACCGCGACGTGTTGGCGTTGATTGAATTTCCTGTAAGAGTGGCGTTAGAGTAGAATGACGGGGAGTGCGGAGTCCCTAGGCGCCGCCTTGTCCAATGTAACACGAAAAACTCTTTCGTAGAAGAAACTCTCCGACCCGCTGGATCGCGGCTGTCTCAGCCGCTAAAGAAAACCTCACGCGAAGTTCGCAAAGTTCGCAAAGTTTTAAAAATTGCTATGCGTTCTTTGCGGCTAAAAAACAATAATAAATAAAGAGCAAGCGACCAACGGGAGCGATTATAATACGTCTCGCGCGGCAGCGCGGACTGGGAGCGGCGCCTCGCCGCCTTGAAAAAACTTTCGGTCGCCTGCAAGCAGGCTCCCTTTTAGGGAAGTTTTTTCAAGTTATAAATTAAGAGGGGAAAACCTTTTTTGAAAAAAAGGTTCTTCCCCTCAAACTCCCCTTTCCAAAAAACTTTAGTAAGGGGAGAAAAACTTAGTATTAGGAATAATCAAAGCGACCAACGGGAGCGATTATAATACGTCTCGCGCGGCAGCGCGGATTGGGAGCGGCGCCTCGCCGCCTACCTCTCGAACCGCAGTTCAACCGGACCGATTAAGCCGGACTTGTACGTCGGACCGTGGTAGTTGGTCGGAATGCTTCTGTAATGGTTCGCCAACGTACTATAGACCTCAATTTCGATCCGGTTTTCGCCTTCGGTTAAGAAGCCGGTTACGTCGAGTTCCCACGGCTGGCAGACCAGGACGCCGACAGATTTCCCGTTGATTCGGACTTCTGCCGTTGCGCTGAGGTCGCCCAGCGACAACACGGCTTTCTTTTGCGCCTGCTCTTTTGTAACAGTAATCGTCTTTCCGTAGACGGCGCCGCCGGAATAGTAGTCCAGCCCCATTCCCTCTTCGCTCCAATCTGCCAGCTTGTCAATTATGCCCTGTTTGGTTGAGAACATAATCGGCTCGGCAAACGCCGCGCCGCCGGGAAGCGGGCAATTGGGAATGATTACCTCAACAATAGACGGTCTTTCCACTCTAAAAATAGTATTACATATCCATCGGCGCGTTTTAGCCTGAGTCGGTTCCGTCGAAATTACGGCGTATTTTTTGCCGTCAACATAAACGATCGGTTCAGTTGTAACAGCGCTGTCCAGCGTGAGCGTTATAGTCTCTAGCCCGGCGGGCGCGAAAAATCGATATTCCATCGTTGACGACTGATTTACGTTGAACTCAACCTTATCGAGAGTATACCAGCTCATCGAGTTCGGGAACGCCTTTTCTTTCTGTTCTCTGGAGAAGTCGTCCCATTCCGGCTGCGCCTGACGCGGTTCGTGAACGCCCTTTTCCAGGAACCAGAATCCTCGTCCTGCCGTCGAATACGAGAGCGTCAAAATCTGCGGTTTGCCGGAAAGCTCAATCGTTTTCGCGTCCGGAGGAATGGACTGATCGTCCAGAAATACGGCGTCTGGCAGGTTCCCGCCCTTTTGGATTGTAACAGTTCCCGTCCCGCAAACGGACGTTGTCAGATAGTACCGTTTGGGCGGATTCTCTTTTACGTAAATGTAATGATGGTGACCGGGAGTCCCTTTTTGCGTCTTTCCCAGCGCGATAAAGCCATCGGAGAAGTTCTCTTTCAAGCCGTGGTTGCCCTGATGTCCGAGATTCCCTTCAATTCCATATCGCCATGAGAATTCGTACGGCTTCCAGGAAGAATCGAGATTCTCTAACGACTCCACCGGATTAGACGTCGGCGCGTCCGTCATAGGCGTCGATTTAAGCCAGAACCGCTGCCCGAACCCGACGGAACCGGACTTCCAGTCCTCGAATACAGGCGCTGCATGTGCATGACCATTCCCGACAGACGTTATAATGTGTTTTACCGGTCCAGCGCGGCGATATTCCACTCGTCTGGCTTCCGCCCCGATAATTTTGTTGTCGTCTGTAACAGGAAGACGGAAATCGCCCCACTGGTTGTCCATGGTTGGCAGGAGTTTGAACGACCACGCCCCCGACAGGGTCGGTTCCCGATTGGACGTGGGTAGCGCCGAAACAGGCTTGTTCGGATGCATAACCTCGTCCTCTTGCCCGTGCGGCTTCGCACCTTCAATTGAAACGACGTCATACTCTATCGGTTTAACCGGCGCGGAGACCTGCGCCTGCTGCGTTGAGTCAAAGACAAACAGAACCGCTTCGTTACTGGCAACGGGAATCCGAATGGACGTATACCCGTCTTTGATTTCTGTAACAGTCGCAGGCGACGTCTTGCCGGTCATCGGATCCCAGATTTCCGGACGTCCAACGCAGCGGAACGAGACGACGGAATTCTTCTCGGCTCCCATAACCATATAGACGTCGTACTTGCCGGCTTTGCGGTGCAGATATTTAATCGACGCAACGGCTTTGACGTCCTGCGGCATGACGAAAATCTGTTTGTCCTCCGCCGCCTTTTTCGAGTTCTGAATGGGAAGCCGAACGTTTCTTCTGCCGTATCGGTGCAGGTCGTGAACGTTGGTCGGGTCAAGCGGTTTGACGTCGTCGGCGTCAGAGAGCTTGTATCCCAAATCGAGCGTTGAAAAGAGCGTCTTTTTCCCGTCGGAAACGGCGAAGAAAAAGCCCGCCATCCGGTTGCCCGCTTCGTCGTCTTTGGCGAGGATTTTGACTTTGTCCCCGTTTTTGAGCGTCAGCGTTCCCGTCCAGTCTTTTTGATAATCGTCGTTGGAACAAACGAGTTTATCGTTGACGTACAATTCGCCGTGATTGTCAGCAAAAAACTTGACCTGATATTCAGCCGGCTCGTCGGAAAGCCCCTTGAGCGTTCCCACCGCCTGAATTTTGCGAACGAATTCTTTTGACCACGCCCAGTACCCGGTAAACCCGCCGGGATAAACTCGCGGGGGCGCCTCGGGCGGCGAGGCGCCGCTCCCAGTCCGCGCTACCGCGCGATTGCCAATATCCGCTCCCGTTGGTCGCTTTGTATCATCTTCACTATTACTGCCTACTGCCTCTTGCCTACTGCCTTCAACATTGCCAACGCGTTCCTGTGACGTCTGGAGAATGTCGTTGACCAGTTTGTCCAGAACCGGGTCGTTCGCCCCGGCGCGATCCGAAACGACAGGCTTTTTCCCGTAAATATAAACCGTCCCGCCGGCAAGCTGGAATTCTCGCAGTTTGGTTAAAACGTCCCAATGCAGAGCTTGCATGGACGGAACCACGACCGCGGCGAAATTCATGTTGGAAACCGACAGTTTCGCCGGCTCGCCGACCTTGGGAGGTACGATAGCCGCGCGAAGAATCGACTGCTCGTCAATAAAGGCGACGTCGCGGTTGGTCGAGTAGATTCGTTTTGCCAAATCGAACGCCGTTGACGTCGCTTCGCTTTGGTTGCCTGTCAGTCCCGCAGCGTACGGCGCGACGGGATAGATAATCGCAATCTCCGCCTGCCACGTTCCCTGGCTGAGCAGGTACGACAGACGCTCGTAGTATTTCAGAAAGACGTTCATGTGCGCCCAGTACGGCATACGGAAATGATAGCACGGCGGAGCGTATTCCCAGTAACCGCCTCGGGTGGAATAATACAGTCCATGCAGATTGAGCAGCGTCGTCCCGAAAACGAAGTTCTCGTTGGTCGCGTACATCAACCCGTCCGGATTGGCGCCCCAACCGAGAGAATGATAGCCTTCCAGCCAAACGCGAGGACGCTGATACAAAGCGCAAATGGACGCGGAAACCTTGTCCTTGATAAAGTCGGCGCTGCCGCCGGGCGTGTCGTGCCCCGGAGCCGTATACCATCGAATAACGCGGAAATAGTCGTGATACTGCGTCGGATCGTATCCCCGCCCGTTGTTGTCACATCCGTAGGTCAGCCCGCGGGTGTAATGCCACATGAAAATAGGCTTGAAGTACCGTTCCTCGCTCAGATAAACCTGAACTTCCATCGCGTCCATTTTGGCTTTGGGCGTTATGTCGCCAATGTTCGTAAACAGACCGGCGGCGATGGAAAAGAAGTCGTATCCCATCACATCTTCAAACCGCTGAGCGTAATCGTCCGTCCACTGCCAGCCATGATACCCAATCGCCAACAGGTCGTTAAAGAAATAGTTCAAACCTGCAGAGGAACCTCCATTATGATCTTCAAACGGCTGAAAGAACTTGTCGATAACCCGCTGACCAGACCGCGGATGCAGCGGATTGAGCGTTCCCGGTCGGACTTCATACGTAAACTCCCAGACGGCGTACTGAGTTGCGAGTTGCGAGTTGCGAGTTGCGAGAATTTGATACTGCGTATCTTTCGATTCCAGCTTGAACCCTTTCCCGGTAATGCGCCCGTTTTCCATTGGATAGACTGCAAAGGCGATATGGTTTGTCGACGGCGTCAGCGTAAACGATTCGCCGGGGTTAACCGTCTTGACCTGTTTCCCTCTCAGCGGTCGAGCGTTCACCTCCGGGTCGTTATAGATAATCTTATTGAACAGGTTGGGGAGACCGGGGCAGTCGAGCGTGTACGTACTCAAACCGATGCCCATATTGTACTTTGCCGCGACCTTGGAAGCGTACGAATAGAAGTCCCACCATTCCGGAGTAAAGATGGGCGGATCATTGTTGTACGATCCCCTGCCCCGGTCGTTGCGAATGTAATTGACCTGAACTCCCGCTACGCCCTTTTTATGAAGCTGATCCAGTTGCCATTCCAGACGCGCCCTGTCGAGGCGGTCGCCAGACCACCACCAGAACGGGACTTCGCCGTACCCGGCAGGCGGGTTTTGGAAATTCTCCAGCAGGTTTTGCGGCGCCTGTTCGGGATACGCAATCGCGGTTGCCGGCGCCGGCGGCAGTTTGGACGGGTCGGACAGATCCAGCGGGGATTCAAACGCGAACCCTGTCGCCAAGGTCGTCAACACAACCGTCTGACATAATAAAAAGGACAGGAAGCCTGATTTAGTCGTAGTCATAATCGCTCGTTGAATATTAAGGAAGGAAAACACAGATAAACGCTCAAATCCGGGATGGATTCCGTCCGGAAGAAGCGTTTAACAACTTTCTACTAACTAAAATTATACCCTGTTTAAATTTAAAAGCAAGAGTTCGAGAAAAATCATTTTGAAAGAGAGATAACCTTCGTTCAGCCCGGATCGCGGCAGTCCCCTGCCGCCGAAGATTTTTAAAAACACGAAAAACACGAAATAAGCGAAATTTACGAAAAGGATAATTAAAAATCTTTCGTTTGTTTCGTTTCGTTCGTGTATTTCGTGTTAAAAAAAGAAGCGGCTGACACAGCCGCGATCCAGCGAGGCGGAGGGGGACGCCACATTCTCAGATTTTTGGAAGCCTCCGCGTTGGCTTGACGGCTTTCGTCGTCAAGTCGTAGCCCGAGGACGGGCTACATCCAGAGGAGGGATTCTGCTACGTCGATTTGGTATGCTCAGTTCCAACAAAGCGTAACTGCGCTCCCGGTGGTCGCTCCGTTACCGCCTTTCATTACTTTGCGTACTTCGCGAACTAGAGCGTGAGACAATCTTCGGTTCGCCTTCGGCGAACTGCGTAATTCCGTTCGCTTCGCTCACTTCATTACCGCCTTTCATTTATCTTCCAAAATCACTCTAAATCCAACGTCGAAGACGCGCTGCCAGGCGGGGTACGAACGCGAGGCGTGAACGGCGGCTCGGTACGGGCGGTCGTACCACGATCCGCCTTTGACGATAAATCGCCCGGCTGCGTCTGTTGAGATTGTCCATTCTGCAACGTTGCCGTGGACGTCGTAAACGCCCCAGTCGTTGGGACGATACGAGCCGGGCGTCGTCGTTAAAACGGATCCATCGTTAAAGCGTTTGTCGGCGGGAATCCAGTCGTCGAATTCCGGCATGGATCCGTATTTCTGGTCGACGGTGTACGGGTTTGTCGGGAAGTTTCTCATCGCTGCGTCCGACAGGTTCGCGAACGGGCTGAAATCGGAATCGAGCGTTCCGTAGAAGAACGGCGTCGACTTCCCTGCTCTTGCCGCCCATTCCCATTGGGTCTGCGTCGGCAGTTTACAGGTCAGATTGGCGGTTGAAGCGTCGGCGGCAAGCTGTTTGGTCAGCCAGTCGCAAAACGCCTGCGCGGACTGCTGCGTCACGCGGCAGACGGGTTGATTGGGTTTGTTCATCGGATAGCCATGAATCCCAAACTGATAGCAGTGCTTCGATTCAACGCGGCTGTCGTGCGTCGGGTCGAACGCGGCAAACTGATCGTTGCGAATCTCTTTGGCGCTTATCCAGAACGGCTTTTCGATTCTCGTTACAACGCCGTTGACGGTGTACGTTCCTGCTGGAATGCGGACGAATTCCAATTCCTGACCGTTGGGCAGCGTTACAACTTTCGTTTCCGGCTTGTAGTCCTGCGGGAACAGCTCGACAACCAGTTCCGGCTTCTGGTCGGCGTCCTGAAGCTGCTGAGCAGGCAGAATCGGCGCGCCGGTTTCGATGTCCGTCTTGTAAATCTCCTCAGCGTCGTGCGGGTCAAGGTTTCCGTACAGCTGCGCCAGTTCCACGCGCCGTTGACGCTGAGCGCCCGGGTTCTTCGTCGCTTCTGTCCACGTGCCGTGATACGGGCAGTTGAGGTCAATCCACGTCAGAATTCTGTCCCACGCCTGATCCGACAGACGAACCCCATGATGCCCGGCGCGAAGAATCTGAACCAGTTCCGTCGTGTCGGCGGAGAACTCTTTCGGTTCCAGCAGGTGCATGTCCGATTCAATTCCAGACCGGCGGACGTATTTCTGAAGGTTGTAGTATCCAACGGAAAAATGCGTATTGCGCTGAATGTGCCCCGTCCCGTTTCCTGACTGAATGGAATGGTAGTTTTGAACAAAGACGCCGCCGCGAAGGTCGATTAAGTTGCGAGTTGCGAGTTGCGAGTTGCGAGATTGATCCGAACCGTCATGACATGCTAAACAATACTTGTCGATAATCGGCTGAACTTCCCGGGCGTAAGAGAACCCGCGGCGGTCGCCGTACCAGGGCTGAATTTCCGCCGGCTTGGCAGTGAACCCGACAGACGTTTTGGGAATCGCCGCCTGATTCAGGTCTTCGTGACAGCCGTTGCACTGTAACAGTTCGCCCGGCATCGCGGTAAACCAGGAACGCATCAGCTGGAGCGACTGCCCGGACTCGTCCAGCGGCTGAATCGCAATGGGCGTGTTGGCGGGAATGCGGAATCGAGCGGAGCCGTCCGGATTGACGGGAACCGTTCCCATGACTTCTTTGATGTCCCACGGGCCGTCCACGCCGACGATGCCCATCAGCCCGCCCATGTTCTGATATGAAAAATGGTACGTGAACAGACGCAGGCTCTTCACAGTCCCACGGGGAACGTCCTTCAAGCCGGGGCCGTTGTAGATGTCGGCGATATAAACTTCGGCGTCCTTGCGCGACAGGTTGACTCTGTCCTGAATCAAATTCGGGCGCTCGCGCTTCATCAGCGGGAACGGCTCCAGAAGAGCGTAGTCGTCGTCCTCGTACAGGAGCGTCATGTTGTCAAAGACGTCCACCAGATACAAGCCCCATTTGGACTGCGGCGTCGGCTTGCAGGAAACGATAAAATACTTGTCCGACAGCGGGAACGGATGAAGGAACTTCGGCCAGGAATTCTTAACCAATCCGTCTTTGATAATCGGTTCGACTTTCTTGCCGTATCCGGGAATGCGCTGAATGCAGCCGTCCGCCTCGTTTCGACCCAAAGCCGGGTCAAACAGGCACAATTCGCCGGCGCGGTGGGAATCGTGATGTCCGGTAATGACGGAAACGATCATCGAGCGTTCGCCGGGAATGGGGCGGGAATACCAGAACGAATTGGGCCAGTACGAGTTGCTGTTGTAGTACGACAGCTGACCCGTCCCGTCGGGATTGCACTGGAACAGCTGGCGCGAGTTGCTGTGCGGCAAGTCGGCGTATTCCCATCGCTGGTACAGAATGCGTCCGTTATTCAAAACCGCCGGGTTCCAGGAATGTTCCTGATCGAACGCCAGCTGACGTTTCGCCGTCCCGTCGCCGTTCATTAAAAACAGCGTTGCGATATGTGACGAGCCGTAAACGCACGGAACGCCCGCCATGATCGCCGTTGACGTATAGATAATTCTGCCGTCGGGCAAGTAACATCCGTCGTAAGAGTCGATGTCGGCTTCGTCGGCGGTGAGTTCCTTCGGCGCGGACTTGCCGTCCAGATTGAACTCAAAGACCTGCCAGCGTCCGTTCTCTCCAATGGACGAGAACAGGATTTTGTCGGCGTCCCAGTTCAAATCGACGTCCCCGACGAAAACCGGCTTTTCCGGCTTGTAGACGACCGGGACTTTCGACCAGTCCAGAGCCGTCGACGCTCCCTTTACCGGGATTCGGACAATCGCGTCGTCAAAACCGCTTTTTGGAAGCGAGGAATTGCTTTCCCAGTTGCACGGCAAGCCCATTCGTGGGGATTTATACGACCGCTTGACAACCAGCAGCTCGGAAAAATCGTTGAGCAGAGGGTTCGACAGCGTCGCCTCGCGCTGAAGCTGGTCGAACCGGGCGATAATATCATTCAGCGACACAGAAACGGATTCCGGCAGCGGCTTTCCATAGCTCGAAATTACCGTCGGCAGAATCTTTGACAAGTCCTTTTCGATGGAATCCAGCCTCGCCATGTAATCCGTTGACTCGTACTCGTCCGGATAGGAGTCGTACAGGTCGTTGAGCGCTAGACGCAGCGCCGCCGTTCTGCGAGGCAGCGCGCCCGTTACGCGATCTATGTACTTGGCTTTCATTTCCTCCTGGATTCTTTTTGCCGCCTCGATTTTCTCAGCGCTCCACGCCTTGTACTGTTCCGGGGTCGGGAAAAGCGACTGCGCTGTTTCCGGCGTCGTCAAAGCGAGCAGTTCCACAACGGAGCACCAGTCTTTTGCCGTCGAATTCGCCTTGGCTGGCGTCCCGGCGTTGGCGGGATATGTGTTCCAGATTCTAAACGTAACGGTATCAAAGGCGATGTTGGAACTGACCGGCATCGTCGTCAAATACGGTCCGGAATTGCAGCCGATAATCTTGTCGCCCGAGGAAATCGTGAGCGTATAACCCTCGGAATTGGACAGAACAATCTCGAAATCCTGATTGGCGCGCTGATCGGAATTGGACGTGCAGACGCCGACCCGTTCCAGCTTGACCGCCTTGGGAAGACGGTAGGATATTGTTGCGGGAAGTTGCGAGTTGCGAGTTGCGAGTTGCGAGTCAGGTTTATCAGAGCGACCAGCGGGAGCGGTTTTTGTCGTTTCGCGCGGTAGCGCGGACTGGCTCCCCGCCACGGGGCCGCCTGCCCAGACGCGACCGTCGCCAACCCAAACGCCTGCTGAACCGTCCGTCAGCAACGGGTTCTGCTCCGGATTGGAAAGAGTACTGGAAACCAGCTTGACGTTCGGCGTCGCCAGCGCGTTGACCGGCGTCATTTCGATAATCCGGTCGTTAATCTGAGTATGCCCGTCGACGTCGCCCGAGAACGCTTCCTCTTGCCGCGTTTCCGTCTGACCGAACGCCAGACCAGCCGTTAGCGTCAAAATAATCGTTAGGAGAATATGAGTAGTCTTCATGGTACTGTTAGGGAGTAGGGAATAGGGAATGGGGAGTAGGGAATATGTTTCCGTAATTCCTACATTCATTTTAGTCTAAATTCCGAACAAAGTCAACCATCGTTCAAATATCATTTTGCGACAGGGCAAAAGAGGGGAATCAGAATCTGAGGATCTAATAAAAAAAGAGGAGCAAGGAGTTACGCGTTCGTAATCCCAGTTCCTCTTTTCTGACTTCTCGTTATATTTATCGTTCGCCAGCCAGGAGTTTAGACGGTTCTTCCCGCGCGGCGGAGAACGCTGTCCAGACGGCGGCGAGGAGGCACAACCCCAACGTCAGGGCAAATCCGAATCCGAGCTTTTCCCACGGGAACGTCAGCGGGACGTTGACCGCTCCGAACGCGCCGGTTGACGAAACGCCAATCGAGCACCAGGCGGCTATCGTGCCCAGCGCGAAGCTGACAAAGCACGATACCAGCGCCAGCAAAAGCGATTCGGCGAAGATCATTCGCACGGTCTGGAATCGCGTCAGGGAGATGGACCGTAACAGCCCAATTTCCCAACGGCGGGTTCTGACCGACGCGACCATCGTATTGACAACCGCGATGGAACTGATAATCAAAATCATCAACGGCATTTTCGCCATCGCTTCGATAACGGAATCCGCCCGGGAGTTGAGAAACGCGTTGAGCGATTCGATCGTCGACACCTTGGCGAAGCCCTTGGAAGAAATAACTTGGGAGTTCTGGTCAGGAAGCGTAACTGCGCTCGCATCGCTCGCTCCGTTACCGCCTTTCAATGTATCGCTGCTCTCAACGGCGATTTGCGTCATCGCATAGTTGAGAGCGTTGTAGTCCAGTTCGGAATCCTTCTTTTCGTCAAACCAGAAGAACCGGTTGCGGTCTTCCTGCGGCGTGCTGAAAGCGTCCCAGACGATATTGTCCCGGCAGAAAATCAGCCCGCCGCGACCTTGACGGAAGCGCAGACCGGACGTCTTGACCATCCACTGGTAGCCCGTATAGGACAGAACGCCGGCGATTTCAAACTTGACCGTTTTGGCTTTGCCGCTGTCGTCTTTGACTTCGCCGGGATTGCTGACGCCTGTCATGGACGTCGTCCCGATGGTTTTCGGCAGTCCGCCGAACGTGCCGCGGCCGCTGGTCGGGTCGGGAACGATGAATTCCAGCTCGTCGCCCACGTGAAGGTTGAGCGGCTGAGCAAAGGCGTCAATTACCAGACAGTAGTTTTTCTCCGTCGAGTTAAGTTTTGTAACAACGTCTTTGAGCGTCCCTTCTGCCAGCGGGAACTTCAACATCGGGTTGGAGCCTTCAAACGCCTTGGCAACGTCAACGCCCATGATAACCATGTTGTCGTTCATGCCAAAGGCGTTTTTGCGCGGGTCGCCCGGCTTTTCGGGGTCGTACTTCGGGTCAAGTTTTTTGAGCGTTTCCGTCGTGAATTTGGCGTGTTCCACCTGCAGAGCCATAAACCGGTCCGGGTCGACCGCCTTGCACGCCTTGACTTTTTCGATGTCGGCGTCTGAAATTCCCTTCGGGAAAAATGCGACGAGGGCTTCCGGCATGTCGTGCGTTGGGGTAAACGGAACGAGCATCGAATAGCCCCAAATCTCAAAGAAGCAGTACAGCCCCAGCCCGACGCTGATGCTGATAACGGTTCCCACGGATCGCCACAGCGAACGGGTCAGCTGTCCGTGCAGAAAGACGGACGGAATCCCGAAAATCGCGCTGGCGATCGGGGTGAAGATCTTTTCGGAAATGATAATCAGCGCTGGAATGAGCAGCAGGAACCCGATGGACATCAAGACCAGACCCAACCCGCCGTAAAGCGTCTTTTGCAGCGCGCCGGAGACGATGTTTCCGTAGACAATCAACGGGGTTACGGACGACAGAACCAATCCGCCGACCGCCGACCGCCACGCCCAGCTATGGGGCGGGATAAACTGCGATTCCTGCAGCGCGTCAATCGGTTTTGTATGAGCCGCTCTGAATGCCGGGATTATACTTGCCAGCAGCGCGCCGCCGATTGAACACAGGAACGTCAAGCCAACGCAAAGCCCGCTGAGTGTAACGCCAGAGTTGTTCCCGTTGAAAACCTGACTTGTCCAGAGCAAACCGTATCCGGCAACCAAGCCGCCGATTCCGCCCAAAACGCCGAGCAGAACAGCTTCGCCGACGATGAGGAAGAAAATCTGTCCGCTGCTCAATCCAATGCAGCGCAGCAACGCCAGCTGGCGCGTCCGTTCGTTCACGCCCATGGACAACGTCGTGAAAATAATAAACGTCGCGGCAACCAGAACCAGCCCGATGCTGGCGTACGCCTGTTTCAAAATGGAACTTGCAGTCTGGTTTTCCGTCAGAGCGGTGCGAACGTCGTTGACGTCCTGAAACATCAGGGGGGATTCCTTCTCCGCAAAGATTTTCTCGTACTTTTCGCGGAACGCTTTGACGTCCGTACCCTCTTTGAGTTTGATATAAACCAGATCGGTTCTCGGGTCGCAGTCCGCCAGTTTAGCCGCCGCGCCGAGAGGAACGTAGATCGCGCCTTGCGTAATTTGGACGGGTTTGGGCGTTGTATCCACCTTGACCGCGCCGGGAGCGCCGCGCTGAATGGGCGCGGAACCGCTCATGCCCTGCTGAAACACGCCGACGATTTTCGCCTTATTTTCAACGCCGTTATAGTAGAATTGGACAATCGAACCGACTTCCGCCTTGCGTTTGTCTTTGTCGCCCATGGGGCGCATTTGCTTCATCGCAGACGACCCGACAACGCATTCCAAAACGTCCTGCGAGTCTTTCGGATAGCCTGTTATAACCGTGTCGAACCAGCGACCGTCTTCCAATTTGAACGGACTCTCTGTCGTATTGATTCCCACGACCAGAGCTGACCCCATCGGCGTTCCCATGCCTTGACGAATTCTGTCGTAGACGGAAAAGTTCTCGTCCGCCAGAGCCGACTGAACGCCAAAACACTGCATAGCGGTGTCGACGGAAACGACGTCCTCGTCGTTGCGAAGCATGGCGATAATCTGCGGCGTCAACGGGCTGAGCGCTCTCATATTGGGACGTCCGCCGCCCATTCCTCCACCGAATCCGCCCATGCCGCCCATGCCTTCAGGACGTCCGCCTTCAGGCTTGCCTTCGCCGGGCGCTTTATCTGGGTTAGGCTTTTCTCCCATGGCGCCGGGCATACCGCCGGGACGTCCGCCCATGCCGGGTCGTCCGCCGCGCATGCCTCCTCTGCCCATTCCGCCGCCGGATCCGCCTGCCATTCCCGCCGGAGGCGAAAGGACAAGCTGATACGCGCCGAGGTAATTTTCAGCCGTGTCACGCTTTTGAGCGGAGATCTGGTCAAAGTTGCCGATAATCCAGACGGACATGCAGGACGTTGCGATAATCGCCAGCAGAGCCAACGCCAGCCGAACGCGATGGACGCACGCCTCGCGAAAAATCAGTTTACAAAACAGTTGCATGGCAGTCTCCCCTTAGTTGTTGACGGATTCGTTTTCAATCTTGCCGTCTTTGAGCGTAATAACGCGATCCGCAAAGGCGGCGACTTCATTTTCGTGCGTTACAACAAGAAGAGTTCGCCCTTGGTCCTTACATAACTCTTTGAGAATCTGACACAATTTCATCGAATTGTCGGTATCCAGATTTCCCGTTGGCTCGTCAGCAAGGAGAATATCTGTCGGAGACATCAGCGCTCGCGCCACGGCAACTCGCTGCTGCTCTCCGCCGGACAGCGCGTCCGGACGATGAGAGCGTCTGTCCGCGATTTCCAAACGAGTCAGGAGCATTTCCAGCCGGTCTTTGTCAATGTCCTTCTTCCCGCCGGCAATAAGCGGCAAGAGAATGTTTTCTTCCGCCGTCAGCGTCGGAATGAGGTTGAACGCCTGAAAGATCAAGCCGATTTTCTCACGGCGGAACCGGGTCAACGCGGCGTCTGACATCGCGCTGACAGAGTTCCCGTCTATGGAAATGCTCCCGGAGTCGAATCGGGTCAATCCCGCCAGAACGTGTAACAGAGTCGATTTCCCCGACCCGCTTTTGCCCATGATGGCAACGTGTTCTCCCTTTTCAATTTGAAGGGAAACGCCGTTGAGCGCGTGAACTTCCGACGCGCCGGTCTTATACGTTTTGTAAACGTTTTCAATCGTGATGAACATGATAGTTACGAGTTACGAGTTACGAGTTGCGAGAGGATGAAAGGCGGTAACGGAGCGACCAGCGGGAGCGCAGTTACGCTTTATTGAGCAGCCGCTTTAAAGCGTAATTTCGTTCGCTTCGCTCACTTCATTACCGCCTTCCATTAAGTTTACTTCTTCGTCATGGCCAACGCTTTAATAGCGTAGGCGGTGGCGAGGTTCTGATCGTTTTCCATCCAGCGGTTGGAATCGCCGTTTTTCCAGGAGCCGTCTGGCTGCTGGCGAGCAATAATTTCAGACGCCAGTTCAGCGCGCCAGTTGTGGGCTTTGCCGTTGGCGTCGGTGAACGAGTCCTGTCCCAAAAGCGACATCGTCTTTCCAAACGTGTTGAAGTAATAGTAAACGCCCGCCTGCTGCTGCATCGGGTTTTCCTGGACGGTGTAGTACTTTTTAATCCAGTCCATCGCCGCCTTGTAACGGACGTCGTTGGTATCCATGTTGGCGTAGATGAAACTCTTTAATCCCGTATAGGACATGGAGCCGTAAGAGCGCATGCCGCCGTTTTCCATGTTGCCGTCGCCGACGCAGACGTAGAAGAATCCGCCATCCGGGTTCTTGTCAGCAAACTTGGTTGTGTTGTGCGGGGACTCGCAGTTCTGGCAGCGGGAAACGAAAACCATCGCCTTTTGAATGGCAGGGTCGTCCGCCTTCGCGCCGAGAGATTTTAAGGCGTCCAGGAAAAAGCCGGTGTTGGACAGGTCTGCTCGTCCCATCGTGCCGTATCCACTGCCGCCGTAGTTGAGGTTGTCGGCAGAGTAACCGTTTTCTTCGTTGTACTGGGTTGACCGGATGAACGTTTCCGCCCGCTTGAGAATGTTGTTGTATCGACCGTCGACGTTTGCTTTGACAAACGTGTCGATAGCAATGCAGGACTCATAGGTGATAAGCATCATGTCGGGATTGTAGATTCCGCCGTCAGGCTGAACGAACCCTTCCAGATACTTTAATCCCTTGGCGACAGCGGGATCGTCGGGCGACAAGCCCGCGTCCAACATCGCTCCTGTTACGAACGCAGAAATGCCGATTCCCATGAACTTGCTGAACGAGCCGTCCGCGCCCTGCCCTTTGGTTTTGAGATATTCAACGCCTTTGGCGATTGCCTTGTCGATGTTTTCCGGAGTCGCTTCCGGCATCGTTTCCGGACGAACAAACGGAGTAGGAGTAAACGAACCGCGTCCGCCCATGCCGCCCGCTGCGGGCTTGCTTGCGGCTTCCTGCTTCGGAGCGTCCTGAGCATATACGCTGACGCATAAAGCCAAAACAACCAATACCGATAAAAGTCTTTTAATCATGTTGAGTTCCTTTCGATGGGAATAAGAGTCAAAACAGAACAGAAAAACGCTCCGTATTGAAGTCGAAACGTCCTGCTTTTAATGTATCGTAACAGCAATATTATTGCATATTACTCGACTATTTTCTATATATTATAACGATTTTGTCAAAAGAAAAATAGGGGGGGAGACGGAAAGATTTTTCGACAGAAATAATTGAGTTTAACAAATTTATTTTCAGCTTTTTAAGAAAATAATTGTGATTGCAAAAAAATCTCTTTTGTGGTATATTGTCAAAAGATTTAACAATTTGTTTGTTTTTTACAAAAAGGGTTTCATTATGGCTAAACAAGTTAGCAAACTGATTTGCGGAATCGCGTCGTTTTTTATTCCCGGCTTGGGGCAGTTGATCGATGGCCGCGTTCAGTCGGCGATTTTTTGGTTCTTGCTCGTACTTATACTTGGGGCGCTGGTTCCGTACGTGTTGATTCCGTATGTGGGACAACTTGGATACATTGTTCCGACTATCGCCTGGATTCTGAACATTATTAACGCTGTCAGATAACGCGGTCATAAAAGCAAGACGTCGTAAAAAACAGCATGTTAAACGATTGTTAATAATACAATCGCTTAAACGTAAAAAAACCGGGAAACTTTCGCTTCCCGGTTTTCTGTTTTAAATCACGTTGTTACAGCGAGCGCTGCGCCCGCTGTGGCGCTGAACCAAATCATTCAGCGTTGGGGTCGTCTTCAATCATGGTGTTGGAGTCGAAATCGTTGACAATCTCTTCGTGAATGTCGAGATCGTCGTCGGCTTTCGGAGCGTTTCCTCCAAAAAGCGAATCCAGCTTGGAACCGAGTTCGTCGGAATCGACGGTCTGTTCCGGCTCGTCGTTCATGAGATTGTAATTCTCTTCCATAATCGGCTGCGGACGACGGCGCATTTCTTCCATCGCCTCTTTGGAAATGCCGAATTCCGCGTTCTGATACAGCTTGAATCCGGTTCCAGCAGGAATCATGTGTCCGAGAATGACGTTCTCTTTCAGACCGATGAGGTTGTCGACCTTGCCCGCCAGAGCGGCTTCGGTAAGAACCTTGGTCGTTTCCTGGAACGAAGCGCTGGACAGGAACGAATGGCTCTGGACCGCCGCCTTGGTAATTCCCAACAGCTGCGTCTTGGCTTGAGCCGGGGTCGGGGCTTCCCACGTGGCGATCTGTTTGCCTTCCATTTCCAACGCGTCGTTTTCGCGCTCAAACTTGGCTTTCGGAACCAGTTCGCCAATCTGGAACGAGCTGGCGCCGGGATCCTTGACCTTGACGCTGTTCTTGAGCTTCTCGTTGGCAGACTTGAAATCGAACTTGTCAATCAAAGCGCCTTCCAGCAACTTCGTATCGCCGCCGCTGATAACGAGCACTTTGCGAAGCATCTGGGAAACGATGACTTCGATGTGCTTGTCGTTAATTGTAACGCCCTGCGAACGATAAACCTTCTGAACTTCGTTGACCAGGTACTTCTGAACGGCTTCTTCGTTTTTAATGCGAAGAATTTCGTGCGGGTTTTGAGGCCCGTCAACCAAAGCGTCGCCGGCGGAAACGCGGTCGCCCGTTCGGACGCGCAGGTTCTTGCCGTGCGGAATAAGGTGCGTTGAAGTTTCGCCTTCAAGCTTTTCGGAAACGATGATAACCTCACGTTTTCCGCCGCGCTTGTTTTTGCCCTTGCCGCGCAGTTCGATAATACCGTCAATGTCGGCAATAACAGCCGGTTCTTTAGGAACGCGCGCCTCGAAGATTTCGGTAACGCG
>JAZMZV010000102.1:0-36770 GCA_045586185.1 Thermoguttaceae bacterium
TGTTCGACAGCAAAGGCGACATTTCCAAATATCGCACGGACTTGAACGAGCAGAAAGCCCGGTTCGCCGCCGATACAAACGTTACGCTGGAGGAAGCGATGTATGGCGCAGACGTCTTTCTCGGCTTGAGCGTCGGGAACATTCTCACCCCGGACATGGTTAAGACGATGGCAGACCACTCGATTATTTTCGCCATGGCGAACCCGATTCCGGAAATTGACCCGGCGTTAGCGCGTCAGGCGGGCGCAGGCGTCGTCGGAACAGGACGCAGCGATTTCCCGAACCAGATCAACAACGTCCTCGGATTCCCCGGCATTTTCCGCGGCGCGCTCGACGTTCAGGCGACCGACGTCAACATTCCCATGCAGCTTGCCGCCAGCAAAGCGATTGCGGAAATCGCCTGCGAGCAGGTTCCGGACGAGCTTAAGAAGGAATACGAAACCGTCTACCCGGCAGACAGCGCCGCTGGCATGTTCGACGGCGTCAACCCGCTCAAAAACGACTACGTCATTCCGAAACCGTTTGACCCCCGCGTCGTCCCGCGCGTCGCTCGTTACGTCGCCCAGGCGGCTATGGACTCCGGCGTCGCCCAGAAACAAATCGCCGACCTCGACGCATACGAAAAGAGCGTGACAGAGAGAATTGCGCGAAATTAGCAATTTGCAATTTGCAATTAGCAATTACGCAAGCAGCGGCATGGCGCCGCCTTGTCGTATGAGCTGGGAGAACGCTGGGAACTTCTGGGAGAGCGCTGGGAGAAGCTGGGAAAGGATTAGATTATCCCAGCAATTCCCAGAATCCTCCCAGTTTTAGAGCGGGGCGTTGGTTAAGGCGGCGTCAAGCCGCCGCATTCCCCGACGCAAGCGTGACGCTTGCGTAATTCCGCATTCCGAATTCCTAATTCCGAATTAAATTACAGCAGGTCTTCCAGGCTTTCTTTCTGCTTGGCTTTCATGTCGGATTCCATCTTTTCCTGCTTTTTGATAATTGAGCGGAGTTCTTCGATAGCTTCGTTGAAGTCTTCCATCTGGAGCATTTTCGCCAGAACGGCGTCGAGCTGAACGACGACGGATTCAAACTGGGTTGCAGCGGCGGTCTTTAAGCCGGGCAGGGCAGACCAGTCGTCCGATTCCATGGCGGAGCGGAATTTAATAAGCCGCTTTTCCAGCTCGGTAAACGACTCGTTGGCGATTTTCGTCAGCGGGACGGCAATGCCGTCGTGAAGGCGCGATTTCCATTCCGGCGTGTCGATATGGTTGTTGACCATCTGATCAACCAGGTCTTCAAACGATTCCGCTTCCGCCAGAAATTCCTGCATGTTCTTTCGGGCGTTCTGAACGGCGCGGTCTGCGTGAAGAAGCCGAACGGCGACGGGAACGGCGGGCGTGGACGCGGCGCCCGACAAGGTCGATTCCTGATTGGAGTTGCTAGTTGCTGGTTGCGAATTGTCAGAAGCGTCAGAGCGACCATCGGGAGCGGTTTTGGGCGTTTCGCGCGGTAGCGCGGATTGGCTCCCCGCCACGGGGTCCTTCTGAATGGAAATGGAGTTGAACAGGTCGCGGGTCGTTTTGACTTCGTCGAAGACCGTTTCGAAGTGCCGTCTGAGGTTAAGCTCGGTTGCTTCGAGAATGGTTCTCATACGCTGCGGCGTAACAATTTCCAGCGTTGTCGTCGGCGTCTGCGCGACGTTCGGGTTGCGTTCTTCCAGGAGGTCGTAGCCGTCGCCGGTTTCAATGCAAAGGGAAATCGAGTCGTCCAACAGAACGTTGGCTTTGACGGGTTCAAACGTCGTGTTGACTTTGACGTCCAGCGGTCGATCCGGCCAGTCGGCGATGGGAATCGTACCGGTCAGCTTTTCTCCGCGGCGAGTTATCGTATAGGCGAATCGGGCGAACGAAACGCCGTAATCGTCTGTAACAGTTCCGGAAATGGGAATAATCGCGTCCACGGTGCAGGCGACGCCCATTCCCTTTGCGGCAAGAGCCGGGGAAGGAACGGCGTCAGGAAGAATCGAGAACGCAAACGTCGCGTCTTTCCGGCTTTTGAGGTTGTCTGTATCGAGCAGGGAGAACGAAGCGCTTAGTTCCGACGTCATTTCGCCCAGGTCAAGCTGGAACGAATCCGGCTGGCTGGCGTCTGAGGATTTGACAAACGTAACAGCCGGGCTGGTCTTGGAACCGTCAACGGCGGTAAGCTGAGCGGTTACAGACTGCAGCGGCTTGTTGGGCGTCAGAACGAGCGTCGCCTTTGTTCCGAACGGAATTTGGGTCGAATCGGAAACGTTGACAACGCGTTTTTTTTTGTTCATGTACTTCGGATACGTCAGACGCAGCTGCGCCTTAACGATAACCGGGCTTTCGACAACGTCTATATACAGACCTCGAAGCTGGACGTCCGCCCCGCGGAAGTTGATTGTCAGCGGGTTGAGTACGCCGCGCAAGGTAAACGTAAACGACAGCGGCGCGGAATGGGAGTCCGCCGGGGCGTCGTTGGGTTTGGACGCGGGCTGTTCCGATTCATTGACGGCTCCCTGTCTGACCATGGTTGCGTATCGATGAACGCCGTTGGAATCCCGGTAGTCCATTGTAACGCGTTTGGGAACCAGAGGTCGGTTGGCGTCCGCCCAAACTCGCAGATCGAGGTCGTCTCCGCGGGCGATTTTGATTCTCCCGATCGGGTTGTTGGCGTCTTCCGGGAACCCGTCCACCCAAATTCGCGCCTGACGCGGCCACAGGTCGCTGGAAAGGCAAATCACTCTGGAGTACCAGACGGGAAGATACATGGAATTATAGTAGTGCAGCCCGACAACGGCGGCGACAATGGCAATCGCCTTAAACCAGCCGCGGAACGAGCGTTTGTTGTCGAACGGGGCGCGCAAACGTCCGGAACGGAGCAGCTGATCCGCCAGGGCATTGGCTTTTTCTACGGTTTGAGTCCACAGCTGCGGGTCTTGCCCTTCAGGGTCAGCCGGGTGAACGGCGGTGAGCAGCAGTTCCGATTCTTCCGGGAACGTAACAGCGCACAAAGCCGCCATCGATTCGTCCGAAATGGGGCGCGACGCTGGGCGGATTATATAAACAACAAAGCGATAAATAAACCAGATTGCGGACGCCGCCAGAACAATCCCGCGAATTACGGGACTGGGTTCAAACGTTTTGTCGAGAATCAGGGTTATGAAAAACCACAGACCCAGTTCGACAACCAGTTTTGTAAAACCGTAGGTCAGCGCTCGCCGCCGCGTTATGCTGCGAAGCCGATTCAAAAGCCGTTTGACGGCGTCCGTTGACGGCGTTTTTTCGGCAGGATTTGTTGTTTCGGATGACATATAAAATTAGTGGTAAGTTTTAAGTGGTCTGTTACTGTTTTCTCACGCTACGCCAGTCGCATCAATCGTCGAATGAGCCATTCCAAACACAGCGCGCCGACGGCAATGCCGATGAGCCATTTCATTAAAAGCTCTTCCCATTTGGAGTCGATGGACTGAACGGCGATAACCGTTGCGGAGTTGTCGGGGAAGTATTTATCCAGCTGATCCGGATTGAGTTTGAGGGAATGGAATTCGTCGATTTGATTGAAGTACGTTCCGCCGGTAAGCGATGCCCAGGATTTGAGCAGGACTTCGTTTCTCTGCGGGTTGCGCCGTTCCAGGTCGGACAGTTCCACCCGAGCGCGGCATTCCAACAGTACGTCGCTGCCGGGAACAGCCAGCGTAAAGACGACTGCGCCTTCCGCGTCTGCCAGCGCTTGACCGATATACGCGCCCGCGTGGGCGGCGTCCGGCTTGAGCGCGACGGCGGATTTGCGGCCGTCTGCGGTGGTCATTTCAGCAATGAGTTCCTGAACCGTCAGCGGGGCGCCGGAAGAGTCTGTCAGCTGAGCGTGAACCTCGATGACGTCTCCGAGATAGTATCTGTCCTGACGCGGCAGGAACGTGCCTCTGTCGCTTTGACGCATTAACGACCCCTGCGCGACGCGGCGAACGAGCTGAGTCAAAAGGCGTTCGTAGAGCGTTTCGTCAACGGAACGCAGACGCCACAGTTCGCCGGAGCCGATGTAAATGGATCGGCCAGAGCCGTAAAACTGCTCGACAATCAGCGGCGGAAGTTCGCCTCTGACTTCGGTTGACGGGTCTGAAAAACGAGCGTAAACGGTCGCGGAGTCTTTCGCCCGATCTACGGGGAAGAAGCTGTAAAAGCCCTCGAATTCGTTCCAGCGGGTTTCGCTTTCAGACGAATCGTCGTCCAGACGGAGGAAGTCGGCTTCCGTTCCCTCTCGAGTAAACTGGAGCGGGAAGGGGGACGACGCCGTCTGGCGGGTTGCCCCGGAGGTCGAAAACTGTCGCGGGAATTCGACCGGGAACATCTTCAAAATGGGCTTGCAGACGTCGTTTTCTCTCCAGGAGTGAATCGGCTCGCCGAGGTAAACTGGTCCGGCGATGAATATCATGCCGCCTGCGCGATCGCCAATCCATTTTTCCAGCGACTGAACCTGTTCAGCCGTCAAGTCGTTGAAATTGGGGTCGATAGCGATAATCGCGTCGTATGCGAAAAGCTCCTGCGGCGTGGCGGGGAACGCGGCAAGGATTTTGCGCCCCTCTTGAGAGATGTTTCCAACGGCGGTTTGCAAGAGCGTGTCCAACTCCATGGATTTGTCACGCGCCAAAAGGGTGCGGAGGAACTGGTATTCTCTCGACGGCCCGCCGGCAAAGAGCAGAACCTGCAATTTGCGGTCTGCGGACTCGACGACGACGGAGTCGGAATTGTCGGTCTTGTCGGACTCGTTCGCCAACGCGCGGACTTTTACGGTGTATTTCTTTTTCCCGACCGGCTGCGGGGGAACTTCAAAGGCGACCTTTTGCAGCTCGTTGTCCGTTCCCAAAACGACGCTTTGGGTTGACGAGAGCGTCTCTTCCGTTTTGCCTTCCGGGGTTTCCATCAAGTCGATGACGACGGTTTTCCCTTCGTAGGACTGGTTTTGAATGAACGCTGTAACAGAGAACGGGTCGTTGGGCTGAACGCGCTGTGGCGCCTGAACGTTGTAAACGCGGACGTTAGCGGGGATTTCCGCCGAGCCGACGCCAATCGTGTGAACCATCAAATGACGTTCCGCCGCAGAGACGGCGTCCGCTTCGGGAGTCGCCCCAACGTTTTGAGCGCCGTCTGAAAGAACTGCCACTGCCGACAAGGGCGTGTTGCGCTGCGTATTGAGCCAGGCGGAAACCGCGTCTGACAACGCCGTCTGCTGACCGCGGGGGTCGACAGCGCCAAGGTCTGTTACAATTTTAGAGGACGCGGTTTTCTCAGCGTCTTTTTTCTGTCCGTCGTCTGCTTTGCCGTCCTGTTCCGGCTTGTCGCTTTTCTTTGTCAGGAACGCCAGCTCTTTGACGCCGGAATCGAAGGTTAAAATCTGGACGTCCCGCTTTTCGCGCAGAGCGTCTATAAACGGTTCGTCAGTCAGAACCGACTTGACGGCGTCCCAACGGCGGATTTTTTCAGTCCCGCTTTTTTCCGCCGGCTGATCGGCAATCGCCATGCTCAACGAGGAATCGACGAAAATCACCGCCCGGCTGGGAATGGTGGATTCTTTTTCGTGACGCCATTGCGGCTGAAGGTACATGACAAGCAGCGCCAAAACGGCAACGCAGCGCAACGTTCTGAGCAGCCAGCGCAGCGGGCGGGCGGTCTCGACGGCGTCCTTTTTATAAATCCGGTAGATGTACAGGAACATCACGCCGACAACCAGCAGCGGCAGAATCCAGTCTGTATTTTGATGGATTCGCCCCCACTGAAACATGTCGCGTTCGATGTCGGCTTGCGCCAGCAGGAATACAGAAAGGGAATGAGCGAAATCGAACATTAGCGCGCGCCTCCTTTCTGAACTGCGTTTGGAACGTGGGCAAGGTGGCTTGACGCCCAGTAAGCAATAAGCATTTCCAAAATCATCAATAATATCAAAGCGTACAAGCAGTACGGCTGAAGGTTGAATCCCTGCGGACCTGCCAGCAGCGCGGAAACGGCGGCGCTGTCGGCGATTTCCAGCGGGATTTCCGGCCATGAGCGTTTGAACTCGTTCAGGTCGAGCTTTTTCAGATTGCCTTCTTCCACCGCTACGTTGACGGCAACGTCTTTGACGTCCGAGACGCTTGCTGTGTCGCCTTCAACGCCGGGTTTGGGCTGGAATTTGAATCGGTACACGCCGGAACGGGGAACGTCTGGCAAAACCGCCTTGGTAACGTCTTTATCCATTTGAGCGGTCAGATCGATCTGCCGCGCTTGCAGGTCAAGCTGGGCTTCGTTTTCCGGCGGGGGAACGGTGCATTGGAACTGGTCGGTAAACGCCTTGGAATTGAACTCGAATTCAATCGGGCGACCAACGAGATGGTTGTCCTCTTTAACGTTGCGGTTAATCAGTTCCGCCTGAAGCTGATGGAGGACGACAATATAGCTCGGATTGCCTTTTCCCCAGTTGTTCCACGTCGGGGCGGCGGAGGTGAGGAAAACGACAATAGCGCCGTCTCCAATTGGCGTTTCGACCATCAGCGGAGCGCCGTTGCGAAGCTGCGCCAAGGTGTGCTTTTCAACCGCTTCCGGCGATTCCAAAGCGTAGTACGTATTGACGTTGACCGCAGCAAGGAACGCGTTCTTTTCTCCTTCAAAAATGCGGAAGATGGGGTTGTCGAATACGTTTAAATCCGATCGCTTGCGGAGGAAGTCCGGCGGAAGGGTTTGCGGCTTGGACAGCTTCAGTCCCTTGAGTTCGTCGACTTTCTCGACCCAGGAGTTCCAGGACGATGCGTCTGTTTTGTCGCCCAAAAAGACAACGGCGGTTCCGCCTTTGCGAAGCCATTGAAGCAGGTTTTCACCCGCCAGATTCGAGAACCCGCGAACGTTGAGCAGATAGACGGTTTTGAACTCGTCCAGATTGGCGGCGTTGAGGAACCGGTCGTTTTCAACGCGGCACGCCAAACCCGTATCGACCGGAGCGCCCGGCGCCAGAGCCGTCTGAACGAATCGAACGTCCGGCTGATGCGACGGATCGGGTTCGTCTGACGTGCGGGGCTGATACCCGATTAACAGCGTCGAAACGCGGGCGGGAACGTCCAGGACGCAAAAACGCTCGTTGTCTGCGTCCAAACCGTCTGCCGACAGCGTCGCTTTAATTGTGTGACATCCCCCCTGCGGGTACGAAACGGTGAAGTTTGCGCGTCCGGTTTCGCCGGGTTCAATACTGTGAATCAACGCGGCGGGAAGCGGTTTGCCGTCTGTTTCCAAACGAATCGAGACGTTTTTCGCCGCTGTCGAGGAGTGGTTAATCGCTTCGACGGTCATGGGAATCGGAACCCCGGCGGCTATCGTGCCGGAACCCGGTTTGAGAGCGGCAATCCCAATGTTGATCCTATCCAGCCCTGCGGCGGAACGAGTGGATTCGTCGCCCGACTGACCGGAAACGTCAATAAAGGAAACCGTTGCCTTTAAACTCGTCAGCCGTTCGACTTCCTGACGGAGTTTTTCGGACAACTTTCCGTTGTCCGATAGCCAGTTGACCTGTCGGAAATCGGAAATGAGAAAGATTCGATGGGCGGACTGCTTGTTGGATTCCACCCAGTCTGCCGCAGTGCGGAGAACGTTCTCGGGGGAGTCGTCCCGCTGCGTTGGATACGTGTTTTCCAGCGTCTGTTCCAGCAGTTCCGCCAGCTTGGAATCGACCGGCGCGGACAGAATCGGGGCGTCCGGCTTGGAAAACGCGATTATCGTAACCGTCTGACCGGGAGAGATGTTTTGATCGGCAAAGAACTGTAACAGAGCGGACTTCGCCTGACCGAAACAGGTGGTTTCCCCCGACCGCGCCCGCATGGAGTAGCTGTCGTCAAGGAGGAAAATCAGATTCGTCTTTTGCCCGCCCAGGATTCTGCCCCACTGGTCAGATACCAGCGGAACCGCCGCCGCCAAAACAATCAGAGCGACAATTCCAATTCTGCACAGCAACAGCAGCGCTTCCCGCATACGAATCCACTTGGAGTGCTTTCGGAAGCTGGCAAGCAGAAACTCCATAGCCGCCCACTCGACGCGCCGATGCCGAAACAGATTGATTAAGTGTATCAAAATCGGCAAGGCGATTAACGCCAAGGCTGTCAACAGAGCGGGGTATAGGAACATAGGGAAGTAGGGAATAGGGAGTAGGGATTAGGGAGTAGTTTAGGGGGGAGTGGGGAGTAGGGATTAGGGAGTAGTTTTCAAATTCGCCGAAGGCGAATGACTATTCCCCATTCCCTATTCCCTATTCCCTAGTTCAAGCAGGTATTCCAAATCGAACGATTCGCCTGCGTTGCAGGTAATTTTACCTTCGTGGACGGGGCTGGGAATGATGTAGTAATGACCGTTGTTCTGCATGTAGAACCGGGACGGCTCCGTTCCCTTGAGGATGGTAAAGCGAACGCCCATGCCGGTCTTTTCATCACGGAAATCGCACCACGTCGCGGGTTTGGATCGGATGGAGTCCATCGTATTGCCGCCGTTGTCGGACGTCGGCTTGAACTCGCTGACAGTCTGGTTCATTCTCAACGACAAACCAGCGTACCCGCCGCCGGTTTTATGAGGCGGAGTGCGTTCAAACGTCAGGTCTTTGTCGCCGGCTGTGAAATGGTGTTTGGACGTAATCGTATAGTTTCCGTTTTCGTCCGGGGCGGAAAAGACGACGGTTCGTTCTTCCGATAAAACCGTTACGTCCGGATTGCGTTTGTCATAATAGCGCAGCTTGATTGTTACAGTTGCGGACAAACCGTCGATTGCAGCGTCCCACGATTCGACTTCTGTCTTTCCATCGGACGGCTCCCAGTAATTGACGCCGTTGATGTATTTCCAGCTAAACCACAGCCCGGTATGCCATTTGTGATCTTTGGGGCGAAGGTCTGTAATAACGTGACCGTCCGGCAGCGTTACGGGATGAATATACGGTTTGCCTTCCGGCGTTTTAATGACCTGTTCCCAAACGACGACGTCGCCTTTGACGAGTTTGGCGCCGTTGTCCGTTTTAACGCATTGATATTGATATTCCGCCGCGCAGGCGACGGAACTGAGCGCTATCAGGAAGGAAAAAACTAAGTTTCTCATTGTAAAAATGCTTAACGCTAAGTGGTATGCGATTCGAAAAAAGAACGCATTACGTTCCAGACGCGGATCGCTTAAAACTTACCATGGATTGTTCATTGCCTGCCAGCTGGAATAGGCGAACAATCCGAAAAACGCTGCCATATAAAAGTCGTCTAACCATAGCAGGGCAATTGCAACCAGGACAAGCGAGGCGAAAAACGATATTTTATATGACAGCTTATTGCCTTCTGCTGGGTTGTATGCAATGCATATTTCACGGGTAATCAGTCCGCCGTCCAGAGGATAAACCGGCATAAGGTTAAGGATTCCCCAAAACAGACAAATACGCATTTCCATTAAGAAGAATACTATAACCGGACCAGACAAAAATCGGAACAGGGAACCTCTTTGCTGTTCGTCAATGGCGCCAAACATGAAACTTATCGGGTTGACTCCGATAAACAGCAGTATGGCGGAAATAACTCCCAAAAGGGCAAATCCCGCCAGCGGTCCTGCAGCGTCTATAATGATATGATCCCGGTTGGACAGGAAACGTCGGTTAAACTGATAGTCATTGTACGACGTCAGCCCGCCCATGGCGTGAAATGTGATTTCCGGCTGGAATCCGTAATACCGCATTGCAAAGGCGTGCCCGAGTTCGTGAACCAGAATTCCGAGGAGCACGGCGGCAATCCATAATACAATTTCTTTTGCGCCGCCCAGGTTAGCTCCCAGCAGAGCGGAAGTTACCCAAAACCACGGCGTGATCCGGATCGGAAATCCGAACAACCGAAATTTCAAATCGTACGGCGTGGGCTGTGAGGAAAAAAAGTTCATGTGAAAGTAGGCAGTAGGCAGTAGGCAGTAGGCAATAGGCAGTAGGGATTATAAAACTACTACCTCTTGCCTTCGTAGGGTTTTAATCCACGGAGGGGAAAGGGAATAGGCATTAGACAGTAGGATTTAAATTCGCCGTAGGCGAAATACTATTGCCTACTGCCTACTGCCTATTGCCTTACCCAATATTGCAAATATCATACGCTGTCTTAAGGCTCTTCAGTCCGTCTTCGTCGCGCGGGACGAATTCGTGGGCAACGTAGCCGGTGTAACCGGTTTTGTAAATGACTTCCATCAAAGCGCGGTAATCGCGTTTCTGACGTGAGTCAATCTCATTGCGTCCGGGATAGCCGCCGGTGTGATAGTGTCCAAAACATTCGTAGTATTTTTCGATGTCGCCGACGACGTCTTCTTCCATCATATCAGCATGGAAAATATCGTACAGGATTTTGAACCGTTCCGATCCCACCTGTTTGACCAGCTCGACCGCCCATTGCGTGTTGTCGCACATGTAGTCTTTGTGCCCTTTGGAATTGAGGTATTCCATGCAGATGGTAACTTTTTTCTGCTCCGCATAGCCGACGATTTTCTTCAAGCCTTCGACGCAGTTTTTCAAGCCCTCTTCCCGGCTCATGCCGCGGCAGTTGCCGGAAAACGTAATGACGTTGGGGAACCCGAATTTGGCGTTGGCGTCGATACGTTCCGTGAGGACTTTAATCATTTTTTCGTGGTTGGCGACCGTATTGAATCCGTCTGGAATGCTCGTGCTGTTGGTCATCGTGCAGACCATTCCGTGCTTCGCCATCAGTTCGAACGTATCCGGTCCCATCAGGTCAAGCCCTTCCAGCCCAATTTCTTTTGCGGCTACGATGAAGTCTTCCAGAGACATGTTTTTCTTTTTCATCGTGTTACCGTAGCACCAAAGGCTGGCGGACTGATGAATCTTGTTTTTCCCTTTAGCCTGAGCAAACAGAGCAGGGCTGGTTGCAGCAACGGCGGCAAACGCGCCGACGGATAACGTTTGGAGTAATGTTCTTCTGTTCATAATACTATGTTGTACTAAGGGTTTCGAGAAGATGAAAGGCGGTAATGGAGTGAGCGCAGCGAACGGAATTACGCATTCGCCGTCAGGCGAACTTTTTGGGTTTGCCTTCGGCAAACTGCGTAACTTCACTCCCGTTGGTCGTTTCGTTACCGCCTTCCAATCCTCATTTATCTATATTATAATCTGAAAATCCTGTTTGTCAATCGTCTAAAACGTCTCCCACAATAAGAATTGACCCAAACCAGACGTTGGTTCCCTGGTATTTGGGTTCGGCGAGTTCTTTCTCGGGGTCTTGCAGCCGGAAGGCGATGGACGACCGGTCGGGCTGGTTGGCGTCGATGGTTACGACGACCGTATGTTCGACGTTCGGGTCAAGCCGACCGGCAACGAATAGCGTTCCGAGGCGATGGTACGTGCAGTAGCTGTCGAAAAGCGGAACGAGATGCTGAGCGTCGACGCCGTCAACGGTAATTTTGACCTGTCCGCCGTTGGGACCGAGCAGATCGTAGATTCGCACTTCAGTTCCCTTGACTTTGAACTCAATCGAGTCGCCCGGCGTTCCGGAAGTCCAGATGTCGTCCGCGCGCTGAGTCGCCCAGTACAGCGGATCTCCCTTTTCCAGCTTTCGCCATGTGCCGTGAAGCCATTTCGAGTTGATCTGGACAAGTCGGGCGTTTTCGTAATTCCTGGAAAAGAACGTCTTGTCTAACGCCGCGGCGTGGTTGACAGAATTCGCTCCCGTTGGCTGCGTTGTATCTTCTCGCAACTCGCTACTCGCAACTCGCAACTTCTTCATCTGCTCCCACGCCAGCTGAATGTCTTTGAGATACAGTTCATGTCCTTCGTCAGTGGGGTGGACGTTGTCTCGAGAGAAGATAATCTGTCCGGGCTGGGCTTCGTCGTCTTTGATTGCCAGCTCGCCGTCTTTGCACATCTTCGCAATGCGAGGGCAGAAGTTGATGCTGGGAATGTTGTAGAATTCCGCCAGTTGTTCCATAGCCGACGCGGCGCGGCTGCATTCGCCCGCCAGCGTACATTCGTAGTAGTTCCGAATAAACGTGTACGTAAAGACAATGTCGGTTTCCGGATTGGCTTTCCAGATTTGCCGGACGATTCCTTCCATCTGCATCCAGATTTTTTCCGGAGCGGCGCCGCCGTCGTTGACGGAGAATTCTACAAAGACCAGATCCGGGTGATGCGCGATAACGTCGTGATAGCAGCGGTAAACGCCCAAGTCCGACCCCGTCCCGCCAATTGCAGCGTGGACTTCGTGAATTTTCGCTGATGGGTACTGGGATTGAAGCCAAGCCGTCGTCTTCGGACGCCAGCCGTTGGCGGCTGTAATTGACCCGCCGAAATACGCGACGGTAACGTCTTTTCCCGCTTCCAGTTTCGCGATCGTTGAACCGATTCCGCTTCGAGCCTGAACGACAACCGCGGGCTGGGTTTCAAACGTGGGTTGGCTGTCTTGAGCCGTCGCCAGGGCTGCGGTCAGAACCAGAGCCAGCGCTGCAATAAATGTTCTGTACATAATATTCTCCTTGAGTTGGGGGATAAGTTGCGAGTTGCGAGTTACGAGTTGCGAGAGAAAATTTTTTAACACGAAATACACGAAATAAGCGAAAAAGACGAAAGAATTTTAAAATTTATTTTATAAAATTTTCGTGGATTTTCGTCAATTTTGTGTTTTTCGTGTTTAAAAAACATTGGTCGCTCGCAACTCAATTATATCAAAGAAAATTTTGAATTGCAAGCGACCCCGAGAGAAATTTGGACGTGAGAAGAAAGAAGTGTTTGTTAGTTAGGAGTTAGGGGTGAGAAGGGAGGAACTGGTATGGCGCGAAGCGTAACTCCTCCCTCCTAATTCCTAACTCCTAACTCAGAAAAAAATGAGAGTACAGAAGTTAAATTAAGTTCTCAGGAAGCGGCTTCTGTCCAGGAGCTTGTTCCTGTTTCTTTTGCTCTTCTTCCTTCTTTTTCTGTTCTTCCGCCTGCCTCTGCTTTTCCTGTGCCGCTTTAATCGCGTTGACGAGTTGCTGTTTAACGTTGTCGACGATCTTTTTCGTTTCCGGGTTGGTTGCGTTGGAGAGAATGTTGAGATACTTGGGAATCAGATTTTCGGTCGGCTTGTATGCAGGGACTTTCTGGACGAGGAACATGAGCGCAATCGCGTCCTGAGCCATTTCCGGAGTGGCGTCTTTGCCGTTGTTAGCCGCCGCCAGAGCCGCGTTCATTTCGTTGACCAGTTTGCCCATTTCTTCGGCGTTTTGGGATTTAACGCAGGCGTTGAGCCGGGCGCGGAAGATTTGAGAGTTCAGACCGTTAATCTTGCCGAGGACGTGCTGGAGAGTTGTGTCTTTGCCGTCCGACTTGAGTTGTTGAGTAAACTTGACCAGTTCGCCCTGAGCGTCAGGGTCTTTGAGAAGCTGCCATTTCACAAACAGGAACTGCGCTTTGAAAACCGCCAGGTTGGCGTATGCGCTTTCTGTGCAGTGCTCCGCCGCCATGCCCAAGGTTGCCGCTTCAATGTCCTTTTGAATAAACGCAGACTCAACCGCTCTGATATTGTTGATTGTAAAGTCTTGCCCCTTTTCCTGCGCCTGTGCTTTTAAGGTTTCGATGGCTTTGGTCTTTGCGTTTTGACTGGCGTGAATGTATCCGAGGTAATCGGAGCCGGAACCGTTTTCCGGCAGAGTGGGAACGAGCGCAGCAATTTCGTCGTTATCAATGGGGGCGTTTTCAGCAAAAACGGACGCAGACGCCAAAGTCATTATCAGACCAAGCGTCAAGGCGAGGAAATGGAATTTCATTTTTCAGTCCTTTCTGTGGGGGTGGGGAAAAAATGGGGTAGGGCGGCTGTTGTGGACGGTCGTCCGAGTATATATTACTACATTTCTTCATTACGATAAACCGCCAATTTTGGTTCGAATGTTAAATTAGATAAGATTGGCGTTGCGCCGATTTTCGGGAGACGTCGAACTTTTATCCAAAGTTATCGTTAATAATATATATTAAACCCTTTTATCAATTCGGAGACGTTATGAACTCAAGCAATTCCCTAATAAATCTGTTTTGTAGATATTCCGGCTTTATAACGCTGGCTTGCGTTGTCCTGCTTGGCGTTTGCTTTATTTGCTCTGATATAAACGCGCAGAAGAATCGACTAGCCACATTTGACGTCAATCAGGGAAAATACGACGATTTACTCAGTCCGGGAACTCAGGCGGGAGAGCGAAAAACCGCTGTTGTCAACGGCGTTCTGTTTGCCTTTAGATGGTGTCCGGCGGGGACGTTTATGATGGGGTCGCCGTTGTCGGAAGCTAGACGCATGGGCGCGGAAGAGCCGCATCTGGTTACGCTTTCAAAAGGGTTCTGGATGATGGAAACGGAGGTAACGCAAAAGCAATGGGAAGCCGTCATGGGAAACAATCCCAGCGGATTCAAGGGCGGCGATCTTCCTGTCGAGAACGTATCGTGGTACGACTGCCAGGAATTCTGCAAGAAATGCGCTGAACTTGGTTTGCCGATTCAACTGCCGACGGAAGCGCAATGGGAATACGCGTGTCGGGCGTGGAGTACGACGTCGTATTTCTGGGGGAACGCTCTCAATGGAGACAAGGCGAATTGCAACGGCTTGTTTCCGTACGGAACGGACGTCAAAGGCGCGTTTGCTGGTCAGACCGTCCCTGTTGGCTGTTACGATCCCAACCCATGGGGCTTGTACGACATGCACGGCAACGTCTGGGAATGGTGCGAAGATTTATTTGAGGCGTACTCGAAAGAAAACGTTACCGACCCGATTGGGGAATCGGAGAATACAGATCGCGTTATCCGCGGCGGCAGCTGGAATTACGCCGCCAGCGAATGTCGATCTGAAATCCGTTACGGAAAATCCCCGAAAGAGCGTGGTAAACATCTGGGCTTTCGGGGAGTTGTAACAATTCGGAATTCGGAATTAGGAATTCGGAATTAGCGCAAGAATCCCTCGCAACTCGCTACTACATCAGGTGGTCCAGGTCAAGAACCTTTTCGTTCGGATTATCTTCTTCCTGTTTCTTCTGTTCTTCTTCCTGTCGCTTTTTCTCCTGAGCGGCTTTGATTGCTGCGGCAATCTGCGCCTTTACGTTATTGACAACCTTTTGAGTCTGCGGGTTGGTGGCGTTGGAAAGAATGCCGAGGTATTTCGGAATCAGTTCTTCAGACGGTCTGTAATTTGGAACCTTCTGGACGAGGAACATGAGCATCATGGCGTTTTGCGCCATTTCCGGCGTGGCGTTTTTGCCGTTGTCGGCATTTTTTAAAGCCTCGTCCATTTCCTTAACCAGTTTTTCCATTTCTTCGGCGTCTTGAGTGTTGACAGCTTTAATAAGCCGGGCGCGGAAAATCTGAGCGTTAATTTGGGCGTCAATCGCGTTGATTCTTGCTGCAACGATTTTGAGAGTCGTGTCTTTCCCGTCTTTTTGAAGTTTACCCAGGAAATTTTTCATTTCATCTTTGGCTTCCTGGTCGTTGTGCAGTTTAATCTTCAGAGACAGCAGTTCAGCTTTGGCGAGCGCCAGTTTCTGAAAGACGCTTTCCGGGGCGTTGGGAGCTTCCAAACCTTTGTTGACCGCTTCCAGATTTCTTTCCATGAACGCGGCGGCAAGAGCCTGCGCCTTTTGAGGCGTAAGCGGTTTGCCGTTTGCCTGAGCGGACGCTTGAAGAGATTCAAGCGCTTTTTTCATTACGTCGTTGCTGGCTTGAACGTACTGGAGATAATCAAGCGCAGAACCGTTTTCTGGCACGGCGGGAATGTTGGCGGCGATATCGGCGTCAAGAGCGGGAGCGTCTTGAGCAAATGCGGAAACAGACGCCAAAGCCATAACCAGACCGAGCGTCAAAGTAAGGAAACGAAATTTCATTTTTCAGTCCTTTCAATGGGGGGAAAGTAAACGGGGAAGGACGGCTGTCGAAGACGGTCGCCTGGTGATTTATATGTCAATACGATAAATTGTAATCTTGAGTTCAAATAAAAGGGAATAGGGAGTAGGGAGTAGGGAATAGGGAATAGGGAGTAGGGAGTAGGGAGTAGGGAGTAGGGATTGTAACTACTGCCTACTGCCTGTTGCCTATTGCCTAATTATTCCCATTTGAGAATCGCGCCGGTGTCGGCGGAAGTCGCCATTTTGGCGTACTTTGCCAGGTATCCTTTTTTGATTCTCGGTTCGGGCGCTTTCCATTCCTTTTTGCGTTCGGCGAGTTCTTCGTCTGTCAGGCGGACGTTGAGCGATCTGGCGGGAATGTCGATGTCGATAATGTCGCCGTCTTTGAGCAGACCAATCGGACCGCCCGCCGCCGCTTCGGGAGAAACGTGCCCAATGCACGCGCCAGCGGTGCCGCCGGAAAAGCGACCGTCTGTAATGAGCGCGACGGAATCGTCCAGCTTGACGCCTTTAATTGCGGTCGTGGGCGCGAGCATTTCCTGCATTCCCGGTCCGCCTTTGGGGCCTTCTCCCCGAACGATAACGACGTCTCCGGCTTTGACCTTGCCGGCGACGATGCCTTCGTACGCTTCCGGCTCCGATTCAAAAATGACGGCAGGTCCGGTGTGAACGAGCATCTGGGGCAGCACGCCCGCCGACTTGACGACCGCGCCGTTGGGAGCGAGGTTGCCGTGGAGAATCGCCAGTCCGCCGACTTGAGAATAGGCGTTTTCGACTTCGCGAATGCAGTCGTACGGGTCGAACCCGAGCGTTAAATCGCGAACGGTTGCAGCTTCGCGTTCTACGGACATGCCTTTGCTGTTGCGTCGCCCGGTTCCCTGAACGGCGTACAGTTCCAACGCTTCCTGAGAAACTGTATCGGCGCGCAGGTCAAACTGAGCGATGTTTTCGCCCAGCGTTTTGCCGGTAACGGTCATGGCGTCCAAATGCAGCAAGCCGGGCTTTCCGCGGGCAATCGACCCGAGAATGGTGTGAATGCCGCCGGAGTTGTGGACGTCTTCCATGTGATAATGGCACGACGGGGAAACCTTGCAGACGTTGGGCGTCTGGTTGGACAGGTCGTTGATTCGTTTGATGTCGTAGGGAATGCCCGCCTCGTTGGCGATTGCCATTGTATGGAGAACCGTGTTGGTCGATCCACCCATTGCCATGTCGAGAACCATTGCGTTGTCAATGGAATTGATATTGATAATATCGCAGGGCAGGAACCCGGTTTTGCCGTCTTCGAGGTCTTTGACCATCTGAATTACGCGTTGAGCCGCCTTTTTGAACAGGCGTTTGCGTTCCGCCGACGTCGCTAGCAGCGATCCGTTGGTCGGCAGAGCCATGCCCAGCGCCTCGCACAGGCAGTTCATGCTGTTGGCGGTAAACATCCCGGAGCAGGACCCGCAGGTCGGACAGGCGGCTTTTTCGATTTCCGTCAGCTGTTCAGCGGTGATGTCGCCTTTCTGTTTAGCCGCGGCGGCGACGAAGATGTCGATTAAGTCCAAGCCGCGTTCGCCCTTGGCGTTGTCGCCCTTTTGCGGTTCGCCGGGCATGACTTTTCTGCCCGCTTCCATGGGGCCGCCGGAGGCGAAGACGGTTGGAATATTGCAGCGAATCGCGCCCATGAGCATGCCGGGAACGATTTTGTCGCAGTTGGGGACGCAGATCATGCCGTCAAAGCAGTGCGCCGTTACCATCGTTTCGACGCAGTCAGCAATCAGCTCGCGGCTTGCCAGCGAGAACTTCATACCGGGATGCCCCATGGCGATGCCGTCGTCAACGGCAATTGTATTGAACACAAACGGAACCCCGCCAGCCTCGCGAACGCATTGCTTGAGGTATTCCGCAACGTCGTTGAGATGGACGTGCCCGGGAACAATGTCCGTATAAGAACAGCAAATAGCGATAAACGGTTTATTGAAATCGTTCTCTCCGACTCCGCAAGCGCGAAGCAAACCGCGATGAGCGGCGCGAGAATCTCCCTGTTTTACGATGTCTGAACGCATGGTTGGCTCCTTGGGTGTTAGTTAAGTTGCGAGTTGCGAGTAGCGAGTTGCGAGATGGCGAGGCGCTATCACTTTATATTATATTGTACTCCTTTAAGCGCAGAATATAAGGGGGGGCGGGAGAGATTCAATTAGTAATTAGTAATGAGTAATTAGTAATTACGCAAAGCGCCTCAAGAAATCCTTTCTCGCAACTCGCAACTCGTAACTCGCAACTCAATAAAAAAGCTGGCGGACAATTGCTTGTCCGTCAGCTCGCAAGGAAAGGAGTATAAGGAATAGTTAGGAGTTAGGAGTGAGGAGTGAGGAGTGAGGAGTGAGGAGTTAAATTCTCGCAACTCGCAACTCGTAACTCGCAACTTTAAAAGTTCCAGTCGAAACCGCCGGTGAGGGTGTGGAATCCGAATCCGCTTCCCGCCTGACATTCGTACTTGATGTCGATCTTGCAGGCAGGGTTGAAGACGACGTCCAATCCAACGGCGACTTTTACGCGGTCGCGTGGAACGTGATAGCCAGATGTAACAAATGTTCCTGCTTCAACAGCGTTGGCAAACGAGGCGACTGAGACAATATCCGTGTTGGAGTAGTTGTGAACCCAGCCGACTTCCACCTGCGGTACGAAGTAGTAGCCTTTGAGCGGTCCGGCGCAGGAACCCATGTATCGAAGACCAATGGTTTGGAGCAAGGCGTGCTGATTGTTTTTGTAAATGTTCAGCGCAGCTTCCGAGCCATATTCTCTCAAGCCGTCGTTTTGAATGTTGACGTACTGTAAATCGTAGTACGGTTCGAGCGAGTTTCTCAGGAATCGGAACGAGCGTCCCAATTCGATGGCGGCAATAAACGTATTGGATTTAATCTTGCCTTCTGTCGGGGCGACGCCGAAATCGGTTCGACGGGTGGTGTCGGTCGTTCCGCCCTGGTATCCGAACATGTAATCGAAATGACTACATTCGTTAAAATAACTTCCATAGAGGTCAATGAGGAACGTTCCGCCTTTGGCGACGGATCCGCCAGCGTCGCGGAATTTGGTGGTGTTCCAGACGCCGCCGGCGCTTATACCGAAGAGCATGCCCGGTCCGTAAAGACGGTCAACGCCGATGGTGAATCCGGAATAGTCGGTATCGTATCGAGCCAAAGGTCCGTCAGCTTCCTGACGTTCCCAGGCGCCGATTCCTCTAAACCACCACTGGTTGCCCAGAACTCCGCAGCTGCCAGGTCTCCACCCGCAAGGCGCGCCGTATCCGTAGCCATAACCGTAGTCGTATTCCGGGTAGCCGTAGCTTTGACCCAGATAAGCTGTTTCCGGATAATCAGCGTCAGCGTATCCGGGATATCCGATTGGTACGAATGTATCAAAGCCGCAAGATGCCGCGCGAACCATTTTCATTCTCTGGAACGTACGGGAGACGTATTCCTGAGAAATCCACATCTGGTTTGCCGTTGTTGCGGAAACTGTGTACGGATTGAGCTGGTTTAAGGCCGCGTTGCGGTCGGACGTCGCGTTGATTTTGTTGTACAACGACTCCATGAATACGTTGCCGTCGTTGACGCCGTTGACGATAACCTGTTCAATCGGGTTGTGGGTTGTTGTACGGGCTTTGAGGTTGATGTTCAACAAACCGTCGTTGTATGTCAGACTGTCAACGTCGAACGCTGCAGAGTTGTCCAAAAGAATCTTGAAGTAATTCTCGTTGGTTCCGCTGTCGTAAACGATGTATTCCGTTCCGCCGACAAGGGGAGCCGCCTTTTTGGCGACCTTGTCCAGTTCAGAACCTGTCCCGTTTCCGTAGCCGTAAATGCCGTCTTCCGCTTCAAGAGTAATTTTAAGCCCTTCGCCAGAACGATATCCGGAAAGCGTCAATGTTGTCATGTCAGCAGTGTCGCTTTTAATCGCTGAGGTTGCGTCAGTATTGAAAATAAGCTTTCCGTCGACGTTCAATCCGGGGAGACCGGCAGAGCTGGTTCCTTCTGTCATATCCATGACGATGCCGTTGCCAGAGGTGAACTTGGCGTCGCCGGTGATGTTGAAGGTTCCGTCTTTGATGTACGTTTTGCCAGTTCCGGTTTGGGTCAGATTGCCGTCCAGCGTTCCGCCGTTGTACCCGTACAGAGCGGCGCTGGTTGCCAGGTCGGCTTCCAATACGGTGTTGCGATTGATGGCGATGTTTCCGGGATTGCTGACTTTTTTGAACTTGACCGTATACGGATTGGTTGACGTGGATTCGTCTCCTGCCTGAAGCGACAGGGTTTTACTGTTGAGGTTGACGTTGTCGATAGTCAGCGTTCCGTCTCCAACGAAGTTCGATGCATTGATCAGTTTTACCGAACCTGAACCGCTTGTCGAAACGTTGGCAACGCCATAACTTTCAATTCCTGCATTGACGTTCAATGTGTTATTGCCCAAATTGACAGTACTGGCAGAAGAAGAAGTTGAACCGCCTGCCAAAGCCAAACCGTTAACCGTTTCGTCTGTTCCAAGCGTCCAGGAGCTATTCTTGTTAACCTGAACGTTTACCATGGAACCATCGGCGGTTGACAGCTGCGCTGTTGAACCAGTAGCAAAATTACCGGAAAGGACTCCGTCTTCGCTGCCGAAGGCGAGCGTTCCGCCGTTGTTCTTGTCGGACTTGTAAGTAATGCCTGTTCCGAATGAGTCTGGATTGGTAAGCGTGAGCGTCTTCCCATCGTTGATGACAACGGTTCCGGTATTGCCGGAGGTCGTCTGAACGCTTGCAAGTTCGCTGTCCACGGCTACGGTCATTGTTGTACCTTGGAGAACGAGGTCAACGTCGTTTAAAACTGCGTCTTCGTCGAGAGTAAAGTCTGAATTGAACTGCAGCATACCGCTGGAAACCTTCCCCAGCGTTGACCCGCTTTCCGAAATGATGAGTTTTTTATTGTTGAGGAGTATCGTTCCGTTGTTGGTAATCGTCTGAACGGTTGCCGAGGAAGCAGAACCCATTTTGAGAGTTCCGGTTTCGCTGATAACAACGGCGTTGTTGGCGTTAATGGCGTCAACGGCGTTGATTGTCAAAACGCCGCGAACAATGTTGACCGCTCCGCTGAAGTCCGAGTTGGCAACGTTCAAAGCCGTTTCCGCGCTTAGAGAGCCTCGATTAATATTAAGCGCCTGTCCGCCGGAAATAGCCGCGTTGACGTTGATGGTTCCCAGGTCGGTCGATTCGCTCGACGAGCCGAAGGTCAGCTCGTTTCCGGCTGTAATCGAAATGCCAGTTCCATTCAATTTAGTCGTTTTGCCAGAACCGTTGATTGTATAAATTGACGCGTCGTTATTGACGACAAACGCGGCGGAAATGGGAAGTTCAGAAAGAACGGACGTTCCGTTCAGGTCAATTTTGACCGGACCGGAAGGCGACGAGCCGCCGACGAACGTGTACGTAACGGAGCCGGGATTGGATGACAGCGTCAGACCTGAGGACGGAATGTCTTCTCCGAAGGCAAACGCCGGAATCAACGCTAACGGCGCTGCGGCGGCAATTGTCGCCAGCAGCCGCCAAAGTTGGCGGAGTGGGAATAATGTCATAATTTTACCTCTGTATGATTTGGATATGATAGGGCTAAACCTAAAGCTGCCAGTTACAGGAAAACGCTTGAAAACGCCTGAAATTAAGGCATTTTTACCAGCTTTTTTCTTGTCTGTTGACTCGCCGCTTTTTGTTTCTCTGCGGGATAGTAGTAAATTCAAACAAAAAAATCAAGAGCAGTTTTTAGGCAGTAGGCAGTAGGCTGTAGGCAATAGAAATTTTAAAACTACTGCCTACTGCCTCTTGCCTGTTGCCTTTCCTAATCTCTCTTGATTTAATATTGAAAAATCGCTAATATCCTAAACGGTGCACTATAAAATGACCTATAATGCGTAATTACGCTTTGCGTCAATAATTAATAAATAATTCCTAATTCCATGTTCAATTATCCGACAAACCGAATTGCTTTAATCGCAGCGATAACGCTCGTTATTGCCGCGTCGGGATGTCGTATGGTTCAAAGAACGAACGTGAAATCTTTGGAGGCGGCGCAGAAGTACTTTTCTCAGGCGGACTCTGCCATGAGAGGCGGGAATCGGGACGAGGCGGAATCATTGGCGCGTCAGGCTTTGCAAAGGAATCCGGGGTCTGACGAGTCCCGAATTCTCTATGCAAGAACTCTTTGGGATAAAGGCGACAAACAGGGCGCGATAAACGTTTTATATCCAGCGTCGCTTCGCCCGGACGCTTCCGCCGACATCCTGCTGGAAATAAGCCAAATGTTCCTGTCAATGTCAGACTTGACAAACGCCCGGTATTCGATTGGAAAATGTGTTATGAAATACCCGACCAACCCGGATATCTGGCGTCTGCGGGCGCGTTATTTTGAACAGAAGGGAAATCCGGAACAGGCGTGGGCGGACTTGCACCACTCTCTTTCTCTGGACAGCTCTCAGCACAGCGTTCGATTGGAACTGGCGCGGTCGTATTTGAAGAACAATCAGCCGCAGCGAGCTCTGGAGTCGACGCATTACGTTCTTTCCAACGCGCAGACAGGGGACGAACCGCTCGACGCGTTTGTAATTGAGGGCGAGGCGTTTTACGCTCTGGAACGGTACGCTCAGGCGGAAGACAGTTTTAAGGTTGTGGTCAGTCGCGCGCCAACCAATCCTGACGCCTATTTTTACCTGGCGAGCGTTCAGGAAAAATTGGGCAAGTATTCGGACGCGCTTGCCACCGCCGACGTCGGTCTGAGACTGCAGCCCAATCACGCCGGCTGCCGCGACGTCGTCAATACAATTAGAACCGCTCAACAAAATCAGACGATTCGATAAAAACGTGGAGTGCGTTGGTCTTTCGCAGCTCTCAACGTTATTCCCTCATACAATTCAATATTTTATCCTTCTTTTCTATTTTTGTTTCCTCGTCCTTTATTTTCTAACCATATTCCGTATTTTTTCTCCCCCCCTGTTGACATCTAACAAATTCTTCGTATCATCGTATTATATATAGTAGGGTAAAAAGTTGAGAATGTCGAGAAATACCGATGACGTCAGCATTTACGCTTGGCTATTATTCTTCTGAATCCTTTGTACAGGAAGTTTTATCATGAACCGTTATTTTATTGCCGCCATGATGGCGCTGGTTACTATGCCGATGTTTGCTCAAGACGTTCTTGAACCGGAAATCCCGGTTATTGAACCCCCAATGATTTTCGTTCCGCCGTCTCGTCAAAAAGACCTCAAGCCCGTTGAATTGACCGGCTACGAAACGTCTGTTCGCGTTACGGGATTCGTCTGCCAGACGGAAATTACGATGACGTTTTACAATCCCAACCGGATTCAGCTGGCGGGCGATTTAGTATTCCCGCTGCCGGAAGGCGTTACGGTTTCCGGATACGCTCTGGATATTGAAGGGGCGATGGTTGACGCTGTCGCGGTAACGAAAGAAAAAGCTCGCGTTACGCTGGAAAAGGAAATGCGCCGCGGCGCCGACCCCGGCATTGTAGAGCGTCAGCGCGGCAACCAGTTCAAAACCCGCATTTTCCCGCTTCCGGCTCAGGGAACTCGAACAGTTAAAATCAAGTACGTAACAACAGCGGAGTTTGACGTCGAGTGCGTAGCCGCACGGGCGAGTGGACGAGGTTATGCCTCCGAAAAAGCCGGGGTCGAAGATTCCCACTCCCACTTGACAACCAACTCTGTCGAAAAGGGCGTCGCGGTTTATCGTCAGCCGGTGCGTCTGGCTAAGCCGGTAAAGAATTTCTCCATGACGGTAGACGTAATTCGCCCGGTGGAAAAGCCAACTCTCGTTTCCGGGGATTTGGGAGAACTCGATTTCGGCGCCTGGTCTGACGGCTTGCGGGCGGAAGTCAAAAAGGAGAACTTCCAGACTGATAAAGACGTCGTTCTGGAAATTCCGCTGGCAGACGCTCAAACGGTTCGCGTTGAAAAGTCGGAAGACGGTTTTACATACTTCGCCATTGCGGCTAGTTTAAAACCCGAGGCTCAAGAAGCGGCGGCAGAGGAAAAAGCGACTTCTAAAAACGTTACGGTTTACTGGGATTGTTCCGGTTCTCGTTCTCAGACGGGCAGAGCAGGGGAGCAGACCAAAGAACTGGCGTTTCTGGCTTCGTGGCTGAAAGCCAATAATATTGAATCCGTTCGTCTGGTTCCGGTTCGCAACACGATTGAAGCGGACGAAATTCAGACGGTTAAAACAGACGAACTTATTCCGAGAATTACGACTTTGCCGGGCGACGGCGCCACGAACCTGTCGGCGATAGCGTCGGTTGCCAAAGAAGACGAATTGGCTCTGCTCTTTACGGACGGCTTTGCCACCTGGGGCGATCAGACCAATCTGAAAGTTCCCGGACGTCTGTTTGCGTTCTCCTCTGGAACGTCGACGGATGCAACGTATCTCAAACGCATCACAGCCGCCAACGGCGGAAAATATATCAATCTGGAAAAGCTCACGACTGACAGCGCAGTCAAGGCGTTTGATTCCGCGTTGACGCAGGCGGATTCGACAGTTCAGGTTGAGGCGAAGGACGCTCAGGCGTATCCGTCTCAACTGGATAAAAACGCTCCGGCGGCGGTTCAGTTTATTTGCGGTCGAACCGATAAGGCGTCTGCCGTTGTTGAACTGAAATCGACAGATCTTCGATTTGAAATCAAAGTTGACGAAAATACCGTTAAAGGGGAAACGCTTCGAACGATGTACGCTCAGACGCTCCTGGCGGAACTGGAGCTTTCTCCCAAAGAGAATCAGTCTGCAATTGAGGAACTGGGCAAAACGTTTTGCCTGACGACGTCTGAGACGTCGCTGATTGTTCTGGAATCGCTGGAACAGTATCTCGAACACGGCATCGAACCGCCCAAATCCCAGCCGGAAATCCTTCAGGCGTATTTGGCGGAAATACAGTATCTACAACAGCAGAAAGAAACGTCGCTTAAAGAGAAGAAAGAAGAACGATATGCGTATTTGAGCAAAATCTGGAAAGAACGAACGGAATGGTACAACAAGAAGTTTGAGCCGTCCGCCTGGTCGAAGCTCAAAAAGCTGGCTCAGCGATCTTTTGGCGGAAACGCCGAATACCAGTCAGAAAGCGCTCGAGATTTAGACGCTGCTCCGGAAGTCATGGAAGAACGGGTAGTTCCGCAGATGAACGCTGCGCCGGCGCCTGCGATGGCTCCAGACGATGAAGACGGCGCGGTTGTCGAAGAAGCCGAGGTGGAAGAAGCAGACGAAGCCTTCGGCGACGCTGATGAAGATAACGCCGTTGTTGGCGCAGGCGGAGGAGCTTTTTCTGCCGCTGCCAAACAGACTGAGGAAAATGGCAAGTCCGTTTCGATGGAAATCAAACAGTGGCAGCCGGATTCTCCGTATTTGAAGATCATGTCGGCGTCGGACGACCCGTATTCCGCTTATTTGGCGATTCGGGGCGAGTACGACCGCTCGCCGTCGTTCTATCTGGAATGCGCCGAGTTCTTCAAAGCGAAGGGCGAGATGGTCAAGGCGGTTCGCGTTCTGTCCAACCTGGCTGAAATGGATCTGGAAGCGCCGCAAGTCCTGCGCGTTCTCGGGTATCGTCTGTTACAGTACGATAACCCGGCAGAATCCGTTCCGGTGTTTGAAGTCGTTTTGAAACAGCGTCCGGAAGAACCGCAGTCGTATCGCGATTTGGCAATCGCCCTGACGCGCCGTGCGGAAGTCAGCGCCGACACTGCCAAAGACGACTACAGCCGCGCTTTGGACTTGTATCAGACGCTCATTTGGGGTCGCGATTACGAAAACTGGGACGGACGATTCGGCGACGTCGAACTGTTTGCTCTGGAAGAATCCAACGCCATGCTGGAAGCCGCGAAGAAGGCGGGCGTAACGAAAATTCCGTTGGATAAAGAGTTTATTCGTCCGGTTGACGTCGACGTCAGAATTGTCATGACGTGGTCTGCCGACAACACCGATATTGACCTTCACGTCATTGAGCCGTCTGGAGAAAAGGTGTTCTATGGACACAAACTATCTGTCGCCGGCGGAATGATCAGCCGAGACTTTACCGGCGGGTACGGTCCGGAAGAGTATATGATTCACAACGCTCCGAAAGGAAAGTACAAGATTAAAGCGCACTATTACGCCTCTCACGCGGTTGAACTGCTGGGAGCTGTAACAGTTCAGGCAGACGTCTATACCAACTTCGGGCGTCCAAATCAGAAACGTCAGTCGCTTACCTTCCCGCTTAAAGAAGACGGCAAAGACGTGTACGATATTGGGGAAATCACTTTTGAGAAATAGTTTTTAGCCGCTAGCTATTAGCTACTAGCTATTAGCTTGTGCATTTGTAGTTCTCTGCGTTAATATTTAAAGCCTGAAGCTAAAATCACAAAGCTAGAAACTAGCAGCTAGTAGCTAGAAGCTCATTACAAACATTCACCATGAGAAATACTTTATTATTTGTTGTTGTCGCCGCTGTTTTGGGAACAGGCGCGTGTTTTGCTCAAGACGTTCAAGCTGACGATTCAAATCAGTCAGCGACCGAGGAAGAATTCTCGCTGGATAAAATGATGGCGGAATTGAACGAGCCTGAGTCGGAAAAGGAAAAGACCGGAACGGATTATCTGGACGAGGCGATGGCTTTGAAACTGTCGGCGAAAACTCTCAAAGACATCGAGCGCATTTTGGAACTGTCGCAAAAGGCTCTTGATAAAGGGTTGTCTGCGGAAGAAGAAAAACTGGCGCGAGGATTGATGCGTTTGACGCTTTTACAGCGCGCAGCTGTAACAGCGGAAATTCTGCGAGACGGCCGCGCCGAATCTGAAAAAGAAGTTTCCATCATTGCTCAAATCGGCATGATGGACTTACAGCAGGTGAAAGATACGTTTGGTCCGAAAGAAAGCGAAAAGGAGTTTGAAGGCGCGGACATTTACTGGTATGTCAAAGCGACGCTGCTGGCTTTTTCCGGTCAGAACAAGAAAGACGTTCTCGACGCTGTCAAGACGGCGAAAAAACTCAACCCCGAGAATAACGTCCGTTTGGCTCAGCTGTTGTATATCGAATCGTCCGTCACAACTACAGATCCGAAAGAACAACTGGAGCTTTTGGAACAGGCTTACAAGAAAGATTCTGAATCGGAAGATATTGAAAGAGCTTATATAGTCGCTTTGGCGCGCAATGGCAAAATTGACGAAGCCGCCAAGCTGATTCTCCCTCTCGTAGAAGACAGCGAAGAATTCGACCCGATTTATGCGCTCATTTTGTCTGACTATTATATGGAAAACGATCAGTCGGAAAAGGCGATGGAATGGCTTAATAAGATTCCGAAACCCGCCGCCGACTCTGCGCCTGTTCTCAGAGCAAAACTTGTCTGCGCTATTGACTTGAAGGATAACAAACAAGTGATGGAATTGTCGAATCGTCTTCTCAATGACGATCCGCAAAACATCGAGCTTCGCAAGCTTAGAATTCGCCTGGCGATTTCAGAGAAAAAATACGACGACGCTCTTGAAGAGATTCGTTTGGCGATGTTTTTTGATGAGAGCTCCGCATTGCAGATGCTGAAAATGGTCGTTCTTTGTGAAAAAGACAAAGCCAATTTCGATGAAGCTCGAAAAGCGGTGGAAACTCTTCTGAACGAAAAAGAGCCAGACTTCGAGGCGTTGAATTATGCGGGAACTGTTGCACATGCGATGAAAGATCCTGACTTGAAGCTGCGAGTTTTCCAGACTATTCTCAAACAGGATGAAAAAAATGAAGACGCTTTATGCGAACTTCCACCGATTTATATAGCTCTCAAACAGTACGATAAAGCTGTGGAAGCGTTTGAAAAGAGCGTCAAACTGTTTCCTGAAAATCCAACTGCTTTGAACAATTACAGCTGGTTTTTGGCAACGACGACTCAAGACGCCTATCGGGACGGGAAAAAAGCTCTGGAATTGGGGCTCAAAGCGGCTCAAGCGTCAAATTACGAAAAGGCGTACATCCTTTCCACGTTGGCGGCGGCGTATGCGGAAAACGGCGATTTTGAGAACGCCATTAAAACTGTTCAAAAAGCTTTGGACGATGAAAAAGACGAGAAACTGACGAAGGAACTGAAAAATGAACTCGAATCCTATCAACAGAACAAGCCAATACGGGAAGACGCAGATGCATGGTTCAAATAAACTCCGCTGGTTGACCAGTTTAACGATTGGCGTTGTTATCGTTACGGGCGCTTTGACGGTATTCGCTCAAGGACCGCTGCGTGACTGGCGAACGATGGCAAATACGCTGGTTCAGAAGTACGTCAAGGGCGCGGGCGTAGAGAACGAACAGGTTCTCGACGCGATTCGCAACACGCCCCGTCACGAGTTCGTCCCCAACGATCAGAAGAACCGGGCGTACTACGACATGTCCTTGCCGATTGGGAACGATCAGACGATTTCCTCCCCGTTTATTGTCGCTTATATGACGGAATGTCTGGAACCAAAAACAAACGACAAGGTTCTGGAAATCGGGACGGGCAGCGGCTATCAGGCTGCGGTGTTGTCGCCCATCGTTCGGGAAGTGTACACGATTGAAATTGTCCCTGCGTTGGGAAAGCGCGCCGCTCAAACGCTCAAAAAACTGAAGTATAACAACGTTCACGTCAAAATCGGCGACGGGTATCAGGGCTGGCCGGAGCACGCGCCGTTTGACAAAATCATCGTTACCTGTTCTCCGGAAAAGGTTCCTCCCAAGCTGGTGGAACAGCTGGCGGAAGGCGGACGAATTGTCATCCCGCTGGGAGAACGATACAATCAAACGTTCTATCTGCTCAAAAAGGTCAATGGCGAATTGCAGTTTGAGGCTCTGCGTCCGACGCTGTTTGTGCCCATGACTGGCGCGGCGGAAAAACGACGCGAGGTTCAGCCGGACGGGCTTCATCCAACTTTGGAAAACGGCGATTTTGAAAAAGCCGTTCCAGAGGGGAACATTCCAGACGTCTGGTATTATCAGCGTCAATGCACCTGGATGACGGGAGTTGAAGCGCCCAAAGGAACGCATTATTTGAAAATGAGCAACTCCATTCCCAACCTCAATGCATGTATTATGCAGGGGTTTGCCGTGGACGGGAAAAAAGTTCGGCGTTTGAAGTTCACGTATTCCGTTAAAGGGGAAGAGCTTTACATGAACCCCGATACCGGCGACCTGCCGCGCGTTCAGATTGTTTTTTACGACGAACGGGTCAACGACATCGCTCGCGTTGAAGGACGCTTCTGGAAAGGCTCGTTTGACTGGCGGACGGAACGGGTTTACTTTGACGTCCCGCCCAAAGCAACGTCGGCAATCATCCAGTTTGGTTTGTACGGCTCCGTTGGAACGTTATACCTCGACAACGTTGAGCTGGACTACAGATAATTTTGGAGTGCGACGCCTTGGCGTCGCTTTCATTACCATAACCGCCGAGAACAACGAAAAACTTAATTCGTGCAGATAACGCAATGAACAATAAACGAAAATTATTGTTCGAACGTAATTTGTACGAAAGACATACTTGGAAATTCTTAACTTTTTCCTTTTAAAAGCGACGGCAAGCCGTCGCACTCCAAAAATATGTTTTACTCCATAGACGGCGTGGACGGCGCCGGTAAAAGCGTTCAGATTAAACTCCTGTGCGAGTTCTTATCCAATCGGGGCGAAAAAGTTGTCCTTTGCCGCGACCCGGGCTCGACGTTTTTATCGGAAGAGCTTCGCAAGATAATTTTGCATCGGGACGATTTGCCGACCGGGCGTTTGGCGCAGATGTTTCTCTTTATGGCGGCGCGCGCTCAGCTGGTTGAAGAAGTTATCGCGCCTGCGCTGGCGTCAGGGCAGACGGTCGTCTGCGATCGCTTTCTGCTTTCCAGCGTCGTCTATCAGGGATACGCCGGCGGACTTGACCCTCAAATGATTTACAACGTCGGGCTTGCCGCAACGAGAGGTCTGGTTCCAGACAAGACGTTTGTTTTAGACGTCCCGCAGGAAGTCGCCGCCTCGAGAATGACCAACCGGGAACTGGACAGCATCGAACGCGAAGACGCCGAATTCAAACAGCGTTTGCGCGACGGTTTCAAAGCAGAGTCGAAAAAACACCCCAAGTCCATTATTATCATTGACGGTTTGCAGTCTATTGAAGACGTTCACGCCGAGATTGTTCGGCATTTATAAGCGAGTTTTTAGCTTCTAGCTTCTAGCTACTAGCTTGGTTATTTTATCGCTCAGGCTTTAAATATTTACGCTAAGAACTACAAATGCACAAGCTAATGGTTAGCAGCTAATAGCTAGTAGCTTACTACTGCCTACTGCCTACTCCCTACTCCCTACTCAGACGCTAATCTTTTTTCGTCGAATTTCGATTTCCACAAAGGGAATCAGCGGTCCCTGATTGCAGCCGGGACAGGATTGACTGGCTTCGTCCCAGTCGTTTTTGGATTTCAGCAGCGAGTCCCAGAAAGGCCACGTTCGGCACTGCGCCGGGCGGACGTCGTAGATGGAGCACTGCTTCGTTTCGGAATTGAAAAAGACGCAGTCGTAATTGCTTTGCGGGATTTCTTTCAGACTTCTTCTCAGACCGTAAACCATGCGGGTGTACGTTTTTTCAAATTCGTCCAAAGAAATGCCGAGGAATTCTGCAATCTGCTTTTCTTCTTCGGGCGTGAGCCAAACGTAACCCGGCGCGCCGGTGCAGCAGCCGCCGCAGCCCGCGCACTGAAAATGAAGCCCTTCTTTATACCAGTTCCACTTTTTATTTTCGATTTTGTCCATTTTTTTGAATACTGTCTGCTGCGCGGATTTAGGAAAGGTTGCGATAGTCGTTTTCCCTGCCGGATAAAGAAGAACCGGCTCTTTCAAAAAACTGTCGCGCGGCGTATAAAAAGTTATCAAAGAACCTTTGAGGTGGTTTGTTAAAATACATCGCTCCAGGTTGCGATACGGCTCTGTCGCCTCGTGCAGCGATACAAAACTGTCATCGGCAGGATTTAAATAACGAGCGATAACGTCTGCTGTGCTGCCAGATTTGGGTTTGTCGATATTTTGACCGTCCCATAAAGCGATGAGATTGTTACAGGAATTGGCAAGGAATTCCGCCAGTAAAACGTATTGCTCTGTCCGGTGGATTTTCTTGCTCCGATTTCGCAGCGCCTGATTGCTTTTTGTCAGCGGCAAGGCGATTTTTGCGTCCACGCAGTCCAGCGCGTTTTCAAATGCATGCTGCGTTTCCGGAACGGAGAAGTCCTGAACGTAATCTTCTTCCGGCATGGGGAAAACAGCAACGAGCGTTATGAAATCGGGGGCAAAATTATTTCGAACCTCATTAACAACGGTGGCGACAAGCTGATCAGCGCCTGACGCCATGCCGTCGAGAAACACGATTGGTCTTTGAGGACGCTTTTTAGACTCTTTTTTTAAAAAATCGGTTAAAAAGTCGGAAAGACTGTCCATGAGCAGAATTTCCGCATCCGGCCAAATGTCTCTGTGCCCGGTAACGCTGATAATAAGCGGATCAAGGTATTTTCCGTCTTTAAAAAAGATCGGTCTCAGGTCGTCAGTTATCTCCGAAGGTTTCATCTGTTTGAGGTTTATTCACTCGGATTAAACAGGCATGGATAGCCGCTTGATTAAACTTAAAAATGCAGCTTTGGGCGTATGACCAAATTACAGGTCATGAGGATCTCTGGGCGGACGTTCACATTCATGATTTGAAGAAAAACTGTTGTGATCGTGGAGATACTGACTCATCCAAGAGCTGTCAGGATTGTTCTGATTCTGGGCAGATATCGCTGTCAGCATCTTGCAATTTGGGCAAGCGTCTAAATCTGACAGGTACGTTGTTCCGCAATGAGCGCAGGTAACCATTGCAGATGGTTCGTCAAGATGATTGGGACGAAGCAAGCTTGCCATGTGTTGAATGCGTTTATAACAGTGTTTCCAAAACAGAATGTTGAAAACAAGAAAAATGAAGATAAAAACGGAGCTTGGCAAAGCTGTTCCAATAGTCAAATTTGTGTCGTTTGGGGTAGCATTGAAGGAACCGCTGTAAAACACGATGAAGTCATAGATTCCATGGAAAAGAATGGCAAAGAGCAAACCTTTGAAGATCGCGCTTCCCCGGGTAGTGAAGCTGGTATTGGTTTGTTCGAATTTTGCCAGGGAAAGATAATAGCCCAGAATAACGCCACAGAAGAAATGACAAGGTATTGAGAATGCGGCGCGCGAAATGCTTGTTGAAAAAGCAGATGCAATCCCATCGGAATATAAATTCCCAAAAACATACAGGATATTTTCTGCACAGGCAAAACCTAACGACACAAAAACGCCATAGACAATGCCGTCAAATCGCTCATCAAACTCAGGGCTTTTCCAGACGTATGCATACAAAGCAGTCAATTTGAAACATTCTTCGGTAGCTGCTGCAACGATGAATGCTGACCACGCTGAAACAAGTAAATTGTTATTCGCAGGAATAATAATGGCGCCGATTACTATAAGAATCAATTCCACAATGCATATTGGAATAGAGCTTATGGCCCCTAATATGAAAGCGCCCAAGAGCATGTGGAGAGGTTCTTTGTTGTATCTGTCTTTGGCAAAAATGTAACCCAAGCCTGCAATTACAGGAGCAGTTGCGGCAATCAATAAAAATATCAAGGAGTTCATGGTAAAAGATAACAGAGTGTGGGAATGGGGAAGTGGGAACAGCGAATCCTAAAAACGCTATTTCTTAAGGGGATTTCTAATAATTGCTTTCGTTGTCAAGCAACGGAGTTCTTTTCGTCTGCACAGAGGAGAAAAGCCCCAGTATTAGACATACGAGTGGGCTTTTCGACTCAAAGCAGACGGAAAAAAGAACTAGCTTGACTCGAAATTGAATTATTAGAAGTTCCCTTAAATGTAAACGGCGGTTTTCAAACCGGTTTGAGTTGTTATACGGTTAGCGACGTCGTCCAAACGTTGACGGGGCAGGGCGACGACGCCTTTTTCTGCCGGGATGCGTCTGACGGTGTGAACCTGAACGTAGTCAATTTGCCCGTTGGCGTCGAGTATCTTTTCCAGCTGGGCGATATAGGCGTCGATTTCGGCGTCAGACGGACCTCCGTCGCCGTGAACGTCTGAAAAAAGCGTCTGAATAATTACTTTATGCCGTTGAGCGGTTGAAGCAATGTTATTTACGCATTTTTCCAGAGAAACGGCGGAACGGTCGATTTTTTTGTAATACGCTTCTGTGCCGGAGTCGAGCTTGCACCAGATCTCGCCGTTGTTCGCCATTAAAACGTCAACGCCTTCGATAACGTCCGGGCGGTCAAGGCAGGTGGAGTTGGTAATAAGTACAAGTTTGACGTCTTTCCCATCGCATTCCTGACGAACGTCTGCCGCAATGCGGGCAGCGGGCAGAAAGAATTTGCTTAGCGTCGGTTCGCCGTTTCCGCTGAAAGCGACGTCGTTGAGTCGCCGCAGATCTTCCGGCGTGGCGTCGAAGGGCGAATGATTAAAAATCAGTCCTTTTAACGCGCCGATAAACAACAGGTGCAATTCTTCATGTAAAACGTCCAGGTCAATAACGCGATTTTCCGGCGAAACGTCTGACAAATTGTGCTTTTCCACCTGACAGTAGACGCAATTGAACGTACATTCGCAAGCCGGACTCAAGTCGATTCCCAGGGAGATGCCTCGAGAACGTCGGCTCAAAACAGGGTATACGTATTTGAAATCTTCCCAGCGTCGGGAATGATTTATGTATAAATCGTCAATACGAGCTTGATCTATCATTAGGGAATGGGGTTTGTGGGCTCTTTCAAAAGAACGGTTAGTGGTAAGTGGTTAGTTGTTAGGACGCAAACGCTCATCTAACTTACTACTTACCACTTACAACTTCTGGTCTTTTCTCATTAAATATATGAGTTTATTATACACCAAAAGATTTAACCTTTCAAGTGGTCAAAATGAAAAATAGCGATTTCTTTTTCTTTTTTACAGAGGAAAATGTTGTTTAATCTGTAGAATTTGTATCGATTTTATCAATGAATAATAACGAAAACGAGATAAAATTATGAAAAATAAGGAAAAAAAACGAAATTGGCTCTTGCAAATCTAAAAGATAGATTAAAATATATTAGATGGACTATAATTTCAAAATGGAAGATGGTTTGAAATAACTGTCAGGGTTCCCTTTGGAGATATTCAATGTTAAACCATACATTTAAGACGGCGTTGTTTTTTTGCCTGATGTTAGTCTTATTGGCTAATGACGGCTTTTGTCAGCTTATTACTCAGCCGCAGGCTCGCAGAGTTGGCTTGACGCGAAAGTGGACGGCTCAGGCGACGATGAGCAGTTCCCAGTCTACGTTGAAACAGCTTCTTTTGTCTCATGGAACGCTGTTTTCTTTAACAGACACCGGACAGCTTCAAGCGTTCGATGCCGAAACAGGCGCAACCAAGTGGACAGTTCAGGTTGGGCGTCGGGACCTGGTCGTTTCAGAAATGAGCGCCAGCAAAAATTACGTTGCCGTTATGAACGGGTCGAGCATTTACGTCTATAACCGTTACAACGGAAAGCTGCTTTGGTCGGGCGAAGCGGACGTCATTCCCGGAGCGGGCCCTGCGGTAAGCGAAAGCCGCGTTTACATCCCTGGAATCAATGGCCGCATGCAGTCATTCCCGCTGCGCCTGATTGGCGATCCGTTAGCGGAACACGGCAAAAGCGAGAGTACTCTTTCGCCTGAAGAGCGCGAGCAGTTGGAAATCGAACGTCGCGACAGCCTTCGCATTCTCGACCAGTATGTAGAACCGCTCAACGCCCAGTCTGTCGGCAGAATTTATCAGAGTCCGGTCATCGCCCGCGACGACATAAAAGACGCCGCTTTTAACACCGTTTCCTCTGGCGTGGATCATGTCGTTTGGGTTACAGACGACGGCTCCATGTACCTTGGATCTATCGGCACGTCCGATTTGGCGGACAATTTTGAAATTCTGTATCACGTTCCCACGGAAAAGACGATTACGTCTCGCCCGACGTTTATCGAATTGGATAACGATTTCCCCGATCAAACGGGCAACATTTTTATGGGAAGCCGCGATGGTTACGTCTATTGCATTCGTGAAAACGACGGTAAACAGCTTTGGACCTATCCTTGCAACGAACCGATTGTGGAGCATTTGGCGGTCTTCAGTCGTCTGCTGGAAAAAAGAGATGCAAAGAGAAAAAAACAATTTGAGCGTCATCTGTACGTTCCAACGTATCAAAAAGGCATGTTCTGTCTTGACGCTGTCAAGGGAGAAAAAATCTGGCAGACGCCGGGAATTGTCAAATTCCTCTCTCGAACGAATACCCGGTTGTATACGGTTGACAGCCGCAACAATCTGACTGTGATGGACGTTCAATCAGGGCAGGTGTTGGGAACAATGCCGCTCAACAGCAACAGAATTCAATATCTTAACGAAATTACAGACCGCATTTATCTGGCAACGGAAGACGGCATGATTCAGTGTCTTGCTCAGATTGACCAGGAAAAGCCGATATATTTCCGTCAAGATCCAACAGTCAAGGAAGATGCAGATTTTGACCCGGCGGCTAACGAACATGCAGCCGATAAGAAAAAGCCTGAGAAAGACGACGAAGAAGAACCTGGCTTTGGCGGCGACGACGATGACAGCGGCTTTGGCGACGACGGCGACGATGGCTTTGGCGATGACGACGACGCCTTTGGAGATGACGGCGCTAAAGAAGACGACGGTTTCGGAGACGATGCCTTTGGCGACGACGCAGGTGGAAACGATGCAGGAGCTGACGATGGCTTTGGGGACGACGCTGGAGCCGACGACGCTGGCGCTGACGATGCAGGAGCGGACGACGCTGGGGCCGATGATGGCGGCGCAGCAGACGCTGAAGACGACCCGTTCCTGTAATCGAACGGATTTGTATAATTGATTTGTTTAACCCTAACCGCACACTGTTTGATATGACAAATGAAAAGTGGCCAGTCGGCGTATTTGCCAGTATTGACGCTGGTTTAGGCGTCCAGTTGGACGTTGTTAAGGAACTGGGAATCAAGGCGATTCAGATGCATACGCCTCACAAGAATTCCCGAACTCCCGAAAAGGCGAAGGAGTTTATCGCCAAATTGCAGGACGTCGGCGCCGAGCTGACAGTTGTTTTCTGCGGCTTTGACGGCGAGTCGTATGCGGACATTCCAACGACGCAAAAGACGATTGGTCTGGTCCCGCCGGAAACAAGAGCGGAGCGAACGCAGGAAGTCAAGGAAATCGCCGACTTCGCCAAACTGCTGGGCTGCGACGCCGTCGGAATTCATATTGGATTCATCCCGCATGAAGAGGACGCCCCTCAGACCTGGAAAGATCTCGTCGCGATTGCTCAGGAAGTCTGCGACTACTTGGTCAACAACGGTCAGTATCTCCATCTGGAAACCGGACAGGAAACGGCAGACGGACTTCTCAAGTTCCTTCATGCTGTCGACCGACCGAATCTGAAAGTCAATTTCGACCCCGCCAACATGATTCTTTACGGTTCCGGCGAGCCGATCGAAGCGTTAAAGAAGGTTGGTCAGTACGTCCGCTCCTGTCACTGCAAAGACGGAAAATGGGCTGCCAAGCCGGGCGAAGAATGGGGCTGTGAAGTTCCCTTTGGCGACGGCGACGTCAATGCGAAGAAGTTCCTCGAAACGCTCAAGGAAATCGGTTACGAAGGCGCGCTGACCATCGAACGCGAAATTCCGCAGGAACCAGAACGTCAGAAGGCGGAAATCAGCAAAGCCAAAACGCTCATTGAGCAGATTAAAGCCGAGATTCTGTAAAATAGAAAAAGAAACGATGGCGAGCCGGGGTGCGTA
>JAZMZV010000103.1:0-3428 GCA_045586185.1 Thermoguttaceae bacterium
AATAATCCCTTGATAAAAACAAAATATAATGAAAAAATAATAGTATATCATTTTTGAAAAAGTTGTCATCGGGTGTCTACTTTATGCTTGCACCTGACTGTCTACTTTTTGCTTGCACTTGACCGCTTATTTATTACGGTCATTATTACACATCTAGCGACAAGATTGCAGATATGATAAATGCGTTCATTCGGAATGCAATAGAACCGATTGTGGTCGAATTGCGCAGTTATTTGGAAGTTTGCATGATTGATACAGATAATTTGGAAAAAGAAGAAGCCCCACCACAAATTAATATTTTTCTATCATATTGCCAAAAAGACTCGGCATTTGCAGACTTAATCGACAGTAAATTCGGAGCAATAATCAAGTCGAAGGCTAAGATAACGCGAGATATCAGAGATGTTGCATTTCATGAGAGTTTTGGCAAGTTTATGCGTACGATTCAAGATCATGATTTTGTTATTCTTTTAGTAAGCGACCATTACCTAAAATCCAGGAATTGTATGTATGAAATGATGGAAGCAATAAAAGATAGTAAATTTGAGAACAAAATCCTATTTATTATACTACGTGATGAAGACAAATCTTTAATCGAATCTTTGAATGAAGAGTCTATTACACCAAACGTATACTCTATCGATGGGCATTCGGAGTATACTTTGTATTGGCTTAAGGAAAAAGAAAAAATCCAATCTCGGATAGATGAGATTGGCAATCCTGTACTAGCGATAAACCCAATAAAGGAGTTAGATATAATTGATAGGATTCTGCATGATTTACCGAAATTCCTGGAATTCTTAAGGGACTGTAAAAGTCTAACGCTTGAAACACATATATCTCAAGGTTTTAGCAGCATGATTTCATTTATAGGGCTACAAGACTAAAGAGGCGACAGATTATGTCATACGATTATTCAGAAAACATACTTGTTCAGGAAAGCTCCGGGAACCTTCTCCGGGACGAGCTGGGATGGGATGTGCAATTCGCGCATAACACGGAAACGCTCGGCGAGAACGGAACGTTCGGCAGAAAGTCGTACAGGGAGATTCTGCTTGTCCGCTATTTCCGCGACGCTCTGAAAAAGCTCAATCCGTGGATTACCGACGACCAGATTCTTGAAGCGCAGGCGGTTTTGGAAAAGCGTCTTTCCACCTCGTCTCTGCTCCAGATTAACGAAGAAAAATATTTCCTCATCCGCGACGGCGTCCCCGTAAAGGTCAAGCGTCCGGACGGCAAAACCGAAACGAAGAAAGCCGCCGTAATCGATTTTCAGCGCCCGGAGAACAACTATTTTCTTGCGGTCAAGGAAATGAAGATTCACGGCGACCAGTACCGCCGCCGCACGGATATCGTCGGCTTTGTCAACGGTCTGCCGCTGCTGTTCATTGAACTGAAAAAGAACACTGTGGACGTCCAGAACGCATACGTCGATAATTACACGGACTATCTCGACACGATCCCTCATCTGTTCTACTATAACGCGTTCCTGATACTCTCCAACGGCGTCGAGGCGAAAGTCGGAACGCTGGGCAGCAAGTACGAATTCTTCCATGAGTGGAAACGTCTAAACGAAAAAGAGCAAGGCAACGTGGCTCTGGAAACCATGCTGCGGGGCATCTGTAAAAAGGAGAATTTCCTCGATCTGCTGGAGAACTTCATTCTGTTCGACCATTCCGGCGGGCGCACGGCAAAGATTCTTGCCCGCAATCATCAGTACCTCGGGGTAAACGAAGCGGTCAGGGCATACGAGGCGCGAAAACTCAACGACGGCAAACTGGGCGTTTTCTGGCATACTCAAGGTTCCGGCAAAAGCTATTCGATGGCGTTTCTGGCGCAGAAGATCCGCCGCCAATTCGCCGGGTCGCCTACTATCGTAGTATTGACCGACCGCGACGAACTCAACACGCAGATCAGCGACACCTTTGAGAACTGCGGTCTGCTGGGTAAAACGAAAGCCTCGCAGTTTATCGCCGCCAGCGGCGACGACCTTGTTACAAAGCTCAAAGGCAATCCGAGCTTTATCTTCACGCTGATTCAGAAATTCAACAACCCGGACGAAGCCCCGATCTATCCGGATCACGATATTGTCATTATGTCGGACGAGGCGCACCGCAGCCTGTACGGAATCTACGCCGACAACATGGTAAAGCTGCTCCCGACCGCCGCCCGAATCGGATTCACAGGCACGCCGCTCTTATCCAGCGACAATATCACCGCCCGCACCTTCGGCGGATATATTTCCGTTTACGACTTCAAACGCGCTGTCGAGGACGGCGCTACAGTTCCGCTGTACTATGAAAATCGCGGCGAAAAGATACAGGATCTCCGCAATCCGGAAATCACAGACCGCATTCTCGACGCCATCGAACAAGCCGATATCAACGTCGATCAGCAGGAAAAGCTGGAAGAGGAATTCGCCAGAGAAATCCACCTTTTGACGGCAGAGCCGCGTCTGAGATCTATCGCAAAGGATTTTGTAAAACACTATTCCGACCTGTGGACCAGCGGCAAGGCAATGTTCGTATGCCTCAACAAGGTTACTTGCGTCCGTATGTATAATTTTGTTCAGGAATACTGGAAAGAAGAAATCGAAGCCCTGAAAGCCAGAATCAGAACGGCGACGCAGCAGGAGGCTCAGGAACTGGAACGCGAGTTGGCGTGGATGCAGGAAACCGAAATGGCGGTTGTCGTCAGTCAGGAACAGAACGAGATTAAAACCTTCCAAAAATGGGGGCTGGATATCAGTTATCACCGGAGGAAGATGGAAAGCCGCGAGCTGGACAAGGAGTTCAAGGATTCGTCCAGTCCTCTGCGAGTTGTATTCGTCTGCGCCATGTGGCTGACCGGTTTTGACGTCAAGTGTCTGTCGTGCCTCTATCTGGACAAACCTCTCAAAGCGCATACGCTCATGCAAGCCATCGCCCGCGCCAACCGCGTCAACGAGGGCAAGAACAACGGGCTGATCGTCGATTACTGCGGCATCTTGAAAAATCTCCGGCAGGCACTTGCCACGTTCGCCGGCGGAAGCGGCGCGTATGGTACCGGAAACGACGGCGGCGAAGACCCCGTGAAACCCGAGGACGACTTGCTGCACGAGCTGGATGAGGCGATTCGCCTTGTACGCGACTGGCTGGCGGACAAGGGCGCGCCGCTCGCCGCGATTATTGAGGGGGAAGGCTTTGCGAAAAATGCGGCCATCAATGCCGCGAAAGAGGTGGCAAACGAAAATGATGAAACTCGCAAACGGTTTGAGGTTATGTGCCGCACGGTGTTTTCAAAATTCAAAGCCTGCATTACATTCGCTGGTGTGAACCGGTATCGCGAGGATTATGCCGCCATCCGAGTTGTCTACATAAGTCTTCAGCAGGGCAAAGACGATGCCGACATCTCGGATATCATGCGTGAACTTCAGGTGATTGTCGACG
>JAZMZV010000104.1:0-4981 GCA_045586185.1 Thermoguttaceae bacterium
CAAAAAATTGTTAATAGTAATTACTGAAAAAATGGGTTTATTGTTTTTTACTCCGTTGTAAAACGAAAGAAATCTTCATAATTCTTATTTAGAACGCCAGGATGATAAAGGATAATTACAATATCAGGTTTAACTTTTTCAATATATTCAACAGACGATTGGTAATACCCTCTCAAGTCCAACATGTGAACTTCACGACACGACAGAGCCAAAAAGTCAAACCACGGCAAGCCAAAAGAATCTTTAATTAAAACCACTTTGCCATGTTTTAACTTGTGATTGATCGATATTTTTAACGATGGGTTATAATAATAGTAGTCGCTAACGCCAATATCCTCGAAACGACCTCTTTTTTTATAACCTTTTCGGGGTAATTCAACTGTTAAATCTGTTTCAAAATTGGGAATAAAATGTGAAATGCTATTATCAAAAGGTATGAAATATTTTCCTGTCTTGTTAATTTGAAATTGTTCCCAATAATTAAACGGTTCAGATTTTACGGATAACTCGTCTGACCAGGAAGCGCCCATTTCCTGAAGCGCCGGAAAGTCATTGGAACAATCGTTGATAAAATGTTTGAAAGCCATCAGCGCGTATTCAGGTTTCCAATGATGATCCCCTTTGAAAAACAGACGATAATGCTCGTCGGGATTATTTTTCAAAATTTCGCGAATATCGTAATATGGAACCGACTGCTGAGCAAGACGTCTTAGAAAAATATCCGCTTTGTCATTCGTATACTCCTGTAGACAGCCGCGAGGCGTTTGTTTATCATAATAATGAGACTTTACAGGAGTCATTACGAAAATCAGGGGAATGTTTATCTCAGCAAGTTTTTTTTCAAGTTGAGAGACGGAATCGGCAAATTGTTGACAAACAACGGCGTCTTCTGGCGATAATTTGCCAGACGTTACATAGTCCAAATATCCGTTATCAAGTTTAACAATCGGATAGGCGGGATCAGGGATAACTCTTTTGTCAATAACTCGCTGAATTATCGAATACAGACGCATGTAATAGCGAACGCCGATTATTTCAATCGAAGAACGATTGCCGTTTTGAACAAGATCAATACATTTGGACCATGCAGAAGAAAACAGATTCCCATCCCTGACCTGTTTAACGGCGCTCAATCCCAGATTTGAAAAAATCAGGGAGACAAAGCAAACGGCGATAATCCATTTTCTGCGAAACATCGTTCAATGCACGGTTTGATTCAATTTCTTATATTATACACCATATTTTCATTTTGACGAGTCCTGAAGATCATTAAAAACGAATGAATTGCACGAGTAAAACAATCTGGGCAATAATAATTTCGCTTGAACCCTCTTGAAATTCATAGAATCCGTTTGTTCTTGCGTTCTCGCCTTCAAATTTCCCGTCCGCCCTTGCAAAGATCTAAATTTGGGATACAATATAGATATAGAATATTTCAACTGGAGCGCGCGGTGATCGCCTGCGCTTTGACGACCTAACATCTGAAAATCCCTCATGGCAAGTTTACTGATTAAAAACGGACGCGTAATCGACCCCGCCAACGGCGTCGACAGAGTTACCAATGTTTTAATTGAAAACGGTCGAGTTACCAGCTACGACCTCAATTCTCGCGGTGAAGACAAGGTTATCGACGCGACCGGCAAGCTGGTCGTTCCCGGTCTGATTGACCCGCACGTTCATCTTCGCGAACCGGGATTTGAAGAAGACGAAACGATTGCCACCGGAACAGCGGCGGCGGTTGCTGGCGGATTTACGTCGATCGCCTGTATGCCCAACACCAACCCGCCGGTCGATTCTCGCGCCTCGGTCGAGTTCATTCTCCATCAGGCGCAGCGCGCAGACAACTGCAACGTCTACCCGGTCGCGTGCATCAGCCAGGGTCGGGCGGGCGAATCGCTGGCGGAAATGGGTCAGCTGTCCGAAGCGGGAGCAGTCGCGTTTTCAGACGACGGCGCGCCGGTCTCCAACGCAGAACTCATGCGCCGGGCGTTTGAATATTCCATCATGTTCGACAAGGCGATTATGAACCATCCGGAAGACAAGTCGCTTACTCACGGCTGCGTCATGCACGAGGGCTTGGTGAGCGTCGAACTGGGGTTGGCTGGCATTCCCGCCGCGGCGGAAGAAATCATGATAGCCCGCGACATTACTCTGGCGGAACTCACCGGCGGGCGTCTGCACGAACAGCACGTTTCCTCCAAAGGATCCGTTGACCTCATTCGCCGCGCTAAGGCTCGAGGCGTTCGCGTTACCGCCGAGGTTACCCCGCACCACATCTCCCTGACGGACGAATGTCTGCGAACGTTCGATTCCTGTTACAAGATGAACCCGCCGCTGCGTTCTCAGGAAGACGTCGACGCCTGTATCGAAGGACTCAAAGACGGAACGCTGGATATTATCGGCGCCGATCACGCCCCGCACGCGCCGGAAAAGAAGATGGTCGAGCTGGATCGCGCCCCGTTTGGAATCGTCGGGCTGGAAACGGCGCTGGGCGTTCTGTGTACAAAACTTATCGTTCCCGGACACCTGACCTGGCCGCAGCTGATTGAAAAAATGACCATCAACCCCGCTCGACTGCTCAACCTCAAAAAGGGATCGCTGGAAGTTGGCGCGGACGCCGACATTACGATTATCGACCCCAATATGCAATGGACGGTTGACGCCAGCCAGTTCAAAACCAAGAGCCGCAACACCCCGTACAACGGCTGGACGCTTACCGGCAAAGCTGTTTACACGATCGTCGGCGGCAGAATCCGGTTTTCGATTTAAAATAGTTGCGAGTTGCGAGTGGCGAGTTGCGAGAAACGCAAGCGCTCCACAAAGAAAACTCGCCACATGCAACTCACAACTACGATTTATGAGATTACCTTAAGCGACCAACGGGAGCGTGTTTTGGCAATCGCGCGGAAGCGCGGCCTGGGAGCGGCGCCTCGCCCCCTCGCAACTCGCAACTCGCAACTCGCAACTTTACCCCCCCATGCAATACTTCCTCCCACTCCTCGGAATCGCCGTTTTTTTGTTTATCGCCTGGTTGATGTCAGAGAATCGCAAACAGATTGTTTGGCGACCGGTTCTTCTGGGAATGGCGATGGTCTTTGTTTTCGGCTGGGCGCTGCTGGGAACGAAGTTTGGGAACACGGTCAAAGAAGCCGGCGGCAACGGCATTACTGCTTTTATTCAATGCGCGGACGAAGGCGCAAAGGCGATTTTCAACGAAAAGCTCATCAGCGGCGCGTCTGAACTGTGCTGCGCCGGGCTGACGTTTTTACCGTCGCTGATTTTTATCGGGTCGCTGTCCGCGGCGTTGTATTACTTGGGAGTTCTTCAGTTTGTCATTCGGATTTTCGCAGCGCTTGTAACAAAAGTAACGCGCATTTCCGGGGCGGAAGCGTTGATTTCTGTCGCGAACATGTTCCTGGGCATGGTCGAGTCCCCGTTTGCCGTCAAGCCGTATTTGCCGCGCTTTACCCGCTCGCAGTTGTTCTGCATGATGACCTGCGGCATGGCGTCGATTGCCGGCGGGGTCATGGTCGTCTACGGCGGAATGTTACAAAAGGCGGGAACGTCGCCGGGACATTTGCTTATCGCGTCCGTTTTGACGGTTTTCTCTGCAATCGTCATTTCCAAGATTATCGTTCCGGAAACAGACCCCGAAACGGCAAACAGCTTTGCTGAAACCAGCCAGAAGGAACAGAACGGCTCAGACGCTAACCTGCTCGACGCGATTTGCCGCGGCGGCAGCGAAGGCATGGCGTTGGCGATTAACGTCATGGCAATGCTCATCGCGTTTGGCGCGCTGATGGCGTTGATGAATCTGCTGTTGGGCTTGTTCGGAAACGTCGGCGACGCCCCGCTGACAGTTCAGCGCATTTTCGGCTGGCTGTTCGCGCCCTTTGCGTATCTGATGGGCGTACCGTGGAACGAATGTCACTTTGCCGGTCAGCTGCTGGGCGAAAAGACGATTCTCAACGAGTTTATCGCCTATCTTGATATGACCAATCCCGCCAACCTCTCGCAGCTTTCAGAACGTTCGCGAGTTATCATGTCATACGCCTTGTGCGGATTCGCCAACTTCGGATCGCTGGCAATCATGATCGGCGGCCTCGGCTCGCTCGTCCCCACCCGCCGGGCGGAAATCGCCAAACTGGCAATCCCGTCGCTCGTCAGCGGAACCCTCGCTGCATTCATCACCGCCTGCCTCGCCGCGCTGTTTGTCTAAATAAAACACCCCCGCCCCGCTGGTTCGCGGCTGTATCAGCCGCCGATGAAATCTCACGCGGAGCCGCGGAGTAGCGGAGGATGTTCGCGAATATGAAAGGCGGTAACGGAGTGAGCGAAGCGAACGTAGATACGCTTTGTTCGAAGGGGGAAATCCCGTATTGCGTAAGCCGAAAACCTCCTCTGGATGTAGCCCGTCCTCGGGCTACAACTTGACGGCTTGCCGTCAAGGAAATGCGGAAGCCTCCAAAAATCTTTTGAACGTGGAAAGCCCCTCCGTCCCTCTGGATCGCGGCTGTATCAGCCGCCGAAGAAAAAACTCACGCGGAGCCGCGGAGTAGCGGAGGATGTTCGCGAATATGAAAGGCGGTAACGGAGTGAGCGAAGCGGACGAAGTTACGCTTTGTTTGAATTACGCATACCAAAAGACGCAGTCAAAAACCTTTCCGGGTCGCGGACGTAGTCCGCAAAACAAAAAAGCGGGAGTTTCCTCCCGCTAGAGCGTTATTCTTTTACGATTTCGTAACTCCTAACTCCTCACTCCTAACTCCTAACTCGCTTCCGCAGGAGCAGACCGACAACGCCAAGAACTAATAGCGCCCACGTCGACGGTTCAGGAACAGCGTTGGCGTCTACAGACGCGTAAACCGTATCGCCTCGAACGCTCAGATTCCAATAGTAATCGCTTCCAGACGTCAAAAGTCCATTCCAGAAATTATCGTTTTGCAGATCGCCGCTAAATGCGCCGGTCGAATTGACAATA
>JAZMZV010000105.1:0-3473 GCA_045586185.1 Thermoguttaceae bacterium
TACCGCCTTCCATTAACTCCGTTACCGCCTTTCATTTCTTTGCGTTCTTTGCGGTTAAAATTTCTTTGCGAACTCCTCCGCGTCTCCGCGCCTCCGCGTGAGATTTTTCTTCGGCGGCTGAAACAGCCGCGATCCAGCAGGTCGGAGCGGGTTCGGTAAAACAAAAAAGCGGGAGTTTCCTCCCACTTTAAGCGTAACAGCGTTCGCTTCGCGAACTCCGTTACCGCCTTTCATTTCTTTGCGGACTCCTCCGCGTCTCCGCATCTCCGCGTGAGATTTTTTGTGGCGGCTGATACAGCCGCGATCCAGTTATTCAAGCGGGCTTTCCTGCGTTCATAAATTTTTGGAGGCTTCCGCCGCAAGCGTTCTCCAATTAATAACTTTGCGGACTTCGCGAACTTTGCGTGAGGCTTCTTTTGCGGCAGGGGACTGCCGCGAGCCGGCTGATCGTTGGATTTCAGAGGGGCGTTGGACAAGGCGGCGCCTATGGGCGCCGCACTCCCCGCGCAAGCGAAAATCTTAGCGTTACGCTTGCGAAACTCCTCACTCCTCACTCCTCACTCCTAACTCGAAAAACGCTCAATTCTACTTTTCTTTAATGATCATCGGAACGTCTTCCGGGAATTCGAATTCCTGGACTTTGCCGTCCTTGAATTTGACGGTAACTTTGAGCGTCTTGACGGTCTTATAGATCGGGTCGCCAAACAGGTCGTTGTACTTGCCGATGTTGGTTCGTTCGTATCCGGAGAACGCCTTTTTCACCTTGTCGGTAACGTCGACGGTGTTGTCGCCCGCGCCGTAAACGGCAGAGAGAATTTCCGCATCAACCGTTGGATTTCCAAACAGTCTCAGCGGAACGCCGGCGACTTTTTCGGAGTCTCCGTCCTGACGAATGTCGAATCGGTTGATAACCGGGGCGGTGGCGACGCGCGGACGCACCGGCGGAATATTGGCGGTCGCGTAGGTGTCCGGGTCGTACATGGCGCGAATCTCTTCGTCTCCCAGATACGGACCGTTGCAGTCCACCCAGGCGATAAGCCGTTCGCGGTCCTCGCCTGTTACTTTAACGCCGTGATGTTCTCCTGAACAGGCGTTGTGAATCAGTCGGCTGACCGGGCTAAAGGCGGAATACGGCGGCAGCGTCTTGAGGTTTTCCGGGTCGTTCTTGTCGTAGCCTTCTACAACAAACAGACCGGCGATGTTGGCGGGAACGTTGTGCGAGTCCTTTACCTTCGGAACGCTCCAGCCGCATTTGCCGGAAACGAGAGTCAGGTACGGCTCGCAGAACGGGCTGGATTCGCCCGGTCGGGAGATGTTTTCTCTCCAGCGATGGTTGGACATTCGGCACGTCATATTGAGCTTCTTATAGGCGTCGTTTTCCGGGTCTTGATGGCATTTGCCGCAGTATTTATCCAGGACCGGCTGAACGAATCGCATGTAGGAAATGGATTCTCCGGATCCCCAGCTGGGCGGAGTGAGCTTTTGCGGACCTTTCTTCATTGCCATGTTCATGCCCTTGGCGGGAGAGTTCCCCTTGGTGTTGAGGTTGGATTCGTGACAGCCAAAGCAGCCGCGAATTTCGCCCGGCATGACGTTGGTAAACGTTCTCATGACGTGAATCGCCATGCCGTTTTCGTCCAGCATTTCAAAGTAGACGGACTGTCCGGCGGGCAGTTCAAAGAAAACGCTTCCGTCGGGTTCAATCGGAACGGTTCCGAGAATGCGTTTAACGCCTTCCGCCTGGAAGACCGACACTGCGGGACCGTCGTGCTGAACGGTTTTATGCCACGTCGTATAGGTTTTCGGGTCCATCTGAATAACGCGCAGCGCTTTGCCTTTTTCTTTCAGCTCCGGCGGGGCGTTGTCGAAAACGTTGTTGGAGTACAGGTACCCGGGTCGCGGTTTGACGCCTTTGCCGATTTCGGGCCAGTCGACCATGTCGGGTTTGGTAATCGGGGCTTGACGCGCCTTGAGCGGCATGGCGTACCAGGCGTTGGAATTCGGGGCTTCGTGAATGAGTTCCTTGTTGCCGTAGACGTCCTGAAGGTACAGCTTGAAGAACCAGCCGTAGTCAGAACCGTTATACAGGCACGTTCCCTTGCGAATCGAAACGAGCATGTATTCTTCCGACAGCGGGAAGGGGGACTTGAACGCGTAGAACTCGCCGGACTTGTGATAGTCGTAGCTCGGCGCGGGGTCGTTGGGACCGTTGCCGGGATGAACCGGCCAGCCGCCGCCCAGTTCCGGCCACGGCGTTTCTCGAGTAATCCATTCCAAGCCGTCCGGGTAGTTCAGACCTTTGGACGGGTCGATGTATCCCAGCGTGCCGTCAAACCAGGCGTGATGCCCAACGGCGGTAAAGACGACTTTATTTGTGCCGGGAATGGCGCGGGCTTCGGTTAAAACGTCCGGCCAGATGGACTGGTTGCCCCAGAACGTTTGAGCGTTCGTGCCGTCCGGGTTCATCGTCCAGAGGGACTGAACGCGCCACAGAGCCTTGTCGGTGTATTCCCAGCGGGTGAAAATAACTCGACCGTCCGGCAGCATGGAGGGCATGTATTCCGGTTCGCCGTTGGCGGAAATGACGTAGATGTTCTTGCCGTCGGCGTCGCAGCGGGACATGGCGTAAGAATGCGTCATGGGCATGCAGCGAACGTAGCTGCCCTGTCTGGACGACGCGAAAATGATATGTCCGTCCGGCGAGTAAACCGGGTCGAGGTCGTCGTAGTCGCCGCGAGTCAGCTGACGCAGATTCGTCCCGTCCACGTTGACTTTGTACAGGTGGAAAGAACGCTCTCCAACGGGTCGATAGCAGAAGACGATTTCTTTCCCGTCGAACGACAGGTCAGGGCGCCAGAACGCGCCTTTGAGGTCGGGAACGATGTCCTTTTTGACTTCGCACGGATTCAGACCGACAATCAGCAGCTGCCCGCCGTCGCAAGCCATGTACCCGTTTCTGTGACGGGCTTCGTGTCCCCATTCGTCGGTCGCGTCGCCCGGCTTTCCTTTCGGATACGGGTTCTGAACCATCAAAATGGAATCGAAATCAATGAGCGGGTTGGAAAAGAGAATGTCTCGCTTGACTTTTCGGACTTCAAAATACAGCGCTTTGAAATCCTGGTCGGCAGAAGCGTCGAGTTTCTTCTGCAACTCGTCCAGAGCCGCGACTTTCGCGGACAAGTCCGGGGCGTCCGCCATCTTGCCGATGCGTTCGGCGGCTTCTTTTGCCCATTTGATTTCGTCAGCGACCTTTTGAGCGGTAAACTCGCCGCTTGCCTGGAACGTCCAGTCGTCGATCAACTGCTGCTGCGCTTCGGGCGACAGCTTGTCGAACGGCTCGTACGCCGCCCACGCAACCGCCGCTGCAAACGCAACGCATAATCCTGCAATAATCTGTGTTAATTTCATAATGTCTCTCCTATTAACTAATGCCAAGTGGCTAATAACTATTGACAACTATCTCTATTGTAATC
>JAZMZV010000106.1:0-5570 GCA_045586185.1 Thermoguttaceae bacterium
ATGATTTAATTCCTCCAGTTGAATTTCTATTTGCGGTTTGCCTTTGAATAAATAGACATGCCCCTCAATGACTTGTCTGTCGTCGGTGAAGCAAATCCCGTTCAAGGCGTCGAGCACGGCTTTTAAGTGATTGTCAATATCGCCGGCTTTAAGCGAAGTCGGCTGATATTTTGTGCTGATAACGACAGAAATTTTTATCGCGCCGTCAAACGGAGCCTGTCCCTGCATTGCAACGCGGGCATGAAGTCCGATATACAACTTGAAGTCGGAATAACGCGGGTCATTGAAACGCCGCTTGCCGTTCGCCAACGTTCGCTTAAACGGGACGGGCTCCGTGGTGACGGTGAACTTAATCGCCGACATGACCGACAACTTCAAATGAGGAAGCGAATTTGGGCGATACTTCTGGATAAGTCTTGTCGCCGAAATGAAACGCGAAATAAAATGCGCCGTTTTGGAATGTCACCACAGCTGTATCTTCACGGTCAGTAAAGCCATGTCTTATGATGTCGCCCTCGAAAATTTCATTGCCGTAATAATCTTTAATTCCCGTGCCGAGTTTGCAGTCAACGGCTTTGATTGTCCCGTCGGGCATTTTTAAGTTGTGTTTCATTTCGTGTCCTCCACATGTCCGACGACTTCAACGCTGGGTGCAAAATTCTTAAGCGGTTCGTCTGTATCTTCAAGGATAAAAACGCCGTCTTTAAAACGCACGGTGTCCGTATAATCGTCGTCTCCGTCGGGGCTGGCGAACAAAACTGTGATTTTGTCGCCCTCGAAGATTTCTTTGCCGTTGCGGTCGTACAAACCGCTTCCGAGTTCGCCGTTGACTTGTTCCAATTTGGTGACTTTGAGCCCCGTGACGGGGTCAAGCACGCGTTGACGGATTGAGTGTTTCATTGTTTTGCCTCCTCAACATGCCTTTCAATCAAATTATCAATTTCCTGTAACGCGTTCCAGGGATTTTGGCAAGCTTCTTTCAGTGAGAATTCTTTGGTGAAAATGAAATTGCCGCCGTGAAGAAAACATGCGCCCCAATGATTGACACCGACAGACAGGCACGTAGCGAAAAATTCGTCCTCCCCTGCGTCGTCAATGAGAATCTTGTCGCCCTCGTAGACTTCGTTGCCGTTTTTGTCGTAGCCGACGAGCTGAGCGACGCTGTCGGGGTCAACTTCAAACCATGCGTAATCTGCGATAATGTAAGGATAATCACCGCCTTCAGCGTAGAATCCAAAGCGCATTTCCCCGTTCATGTCTCGTCCGCGAAATTTAATCGGTCGTTTCATTTTGTTGCCTCCTTATAAAAAGCGATTGGGCGACGGGGGCATTTCCATACATTTGATTATGTGCCGCCGCCCAAAAGCTGTCCCGGCATTAAGCCGTTTTAATCTTGAAGTCGTCGGGCTCCGTCCGTGCCCGCAGTTCGGGAACGACTTCGCCCGTATCTTTGAGATAAACCGTTGTGCCGTCGACGACCAGACGCTTTTTGAATTCGCCCCACTTCGCAACTTCTTTCGTCGCGATAAGGTCTGCGTCAAGGCGGCGTGCAAGCTCAATCAGTTTCGGATTGTCGTTGGCGACGGGCGTGCCGTCAATGAAGAAATTCGGTTGTTGTTTGGTGAGGCTCAACGTGCCACTCGGGAACTTCAAACTTTTGCATTTGCCCGTGATGTTGGCTTCTGCGTATTGGCGAAGGGTCGCCGTCACCGAATCGATTTCGGCGCAAAGGTCTTCGGTCTCTTGCTCGAAGATGTCTTGAGCCCGTTGAATTTTTTGCATGTAGTGAAGTTTGAGCTGGTCGCATTTGGTTTTGGCGGCGTCAAGTTTGGCGTTCAATTCGCGAAGGTGTTCCAAACGTTCTTCGACTTCGACGACCGAAAGTTGGCGTTCTTCCTGAACGAGTTCAAGCATTGTCTGACGCCTCCTTTTCGTAAATCTTGACGGTGTAGATGTGGTTCATTGCCGCCTTGAAACGGGTATTGTCACGCGGATTGCGAACGATGTCGCCTTCGTAAATTTCTTCGCCGTTGATGTCGTAGCCGACGAATTGAGCAACGCTGTCGGGATGAATGCGTTGCCAAACATGCTCGTTGTGGTCAAAAAGTATCGTTCCGTCGGTGCGTTGCCACAAGTCACCATAATGAAGTTTTCCATAAGCGTCGAGCCCGCGAAATTTAATCGTGCGCATTGCTCATCCCTCCGACGGTTATGACTTCGCCCGTTTCGGCGTCAAACGTCAATTCGGGTTCGGGTTCTTCGATTTCCGAGACGAAAATTTCTGAGCGTTTCTGAACGTCGCCGCCGTTATCGACGTAAGTTATCGTGTTCTTGTCGACGACGGCTTGGTCGCTCTGCAATGCCTCCGCCATATCCGCCGAAAGAATTCCCCACGCGTTCAAAAGGCGTTTGAGGACGGTTTTCGACGCCATGGCGTCAAAGTTCGTCGACCACGGGCTTGACTTTTTGCCGCTGCGTTTGTCGTAGCCGTAGGATTGGGAATATTTGAGCGCGTGCGCTTCAATTTCGGCTTTGGTCATGTAAACGGTTTTCTCGAATCCGTTGACAAGGCGCATGTAGGCGACGTAGCCGACGACTTCATCCGAAAGTTTTTCGCCGATTTCGGGTTCGCCCGTGACGGGGTTAAAGCCCGCGATTTCGCCTTCGCAAACCTTGCCCGCGTGAAGTGCTGCGTATTGTTTCGTGCGGTGAGCAAGTTGGACAAGCCCGCGAACGCCGACTTGAAACGTCGCTTTGCCTTTGAACGGGACGATGTAAGCTTGTCCGAGTGACGGCGTTATCGAAAGATTGAGCGTCGCCGCAAGTCCCGCCGCGCCGAGAATCGAAAATCCGTCGCATTCCTGAAGTTTGTCGTTGCCGTTGTAAACCGTCAAAATTGCCGACATAAAAGCCGCCGCGTTTTTGCCCAAAACTTCATTGAAACGGGTCTTGATTTTGTCGCTTTTGAGCAATGCCGGAAGTTGCGGTATCGGTTGATTCGCCATAAAAATTTCCTCCTTTGGCAGGCGGCAAAGCACTTGCCATGCCGTCACTGCCTGTGATATATTGACTGTGTTGTTTTTGTTGCCGTTGGTTGATAACGGCTTATTTTTTTTGCCTAGAGCGTCGCGATGTAGTAGTCCTGCAAGGCAACAAGTTCGTCGAATGGCAATTCGAGTTTGTGACTGCCGAAAACGCTTTCGCGGATAAAGCGGTCGAATTCGGCGCAAGCCTCGGCGGAAGTCCCGTCGTGCTCCATTCTGCGCAGGGTGTCAATCGCGTTCAGCAAAAATTCGTATTTGCTCATTGTTCAAGCCTCCGTCATTTCAAATTCTTTGGCGCGTTCCAACGCCGTGTTGATGGCGTCAAGCATGTCTTTCAAGCCGACGTATTCATACCACGCGTGACGCATTTTTGAACTGCCCGCGTTGCGATACTTGCGAAAATGTTGCTCGTGTCGCTCGTAACGGTTGTGGGCGTCGGCGCATTGCGTTTCCAAAATGGATTTCGCCGCTTGAAGGTGTTCAATCGCCGTCATGACATTTTCCCCAAAAGCAAGCCGGGCTTGACGTTCAAGGCGTCGGCAAGTTTCAAAACCGTTGCAAGTTGCGGGCGAATTCCGCGCCGTTCGATGCGTTGAATTGTCGCCGCGTGAATTCCCGATTTTTCGGCAAGTTGTTCAGCTGAAAGTTCGCGGTCGGTTCGCAGGAATTTCAATCGCGCTCCGAAATTTTCAGTCATGATGCCTGCGCCTCTTCGCGGGCAAAGTATTCGTCGACGGCGGCAAGTGCCTGCGTTTCGTCTTCGGGTGCGCGTTCAAAATTGGGCAAAAACCCCGGCAGGACATAAGTTTGTTCGCTGCCGTCCACAACCGAAACGTAGCTTTGAATCGTCGGGCGAGCGGAAACGTAGGTGTCGGCTTTGTGCGCTTTGTTGTACACATCCCAAAGGTCGCTCGTTTGTTTGAACAATTTCTTCACGCGCTCGGCGTTGGCTTGACGAATCGACGCGGGCGGTTCCAAAAGCGTGTTGTAGGCGTTGAGTTTGTCCGCCTCTTTGGAGAGGGAGCAGTAGCCGTGCAGTGCCGCCCATGAAATTTGGCGGGCGCATTTGATAAAGATGTCGTGCTGTTGTTGTGTCAACATTTTCAGTTCCTCCTCGTGGTGCCTTTGAGTAATATGGGTTTGCAGATTTCGCGAAGTCGGTCGGCAATTCGTGAGCCGTTCAAATTCGCGCCGTCACTTGCGTTGTTGAGATGTTCGGCAAGTTCTTTCGGGCTTAAATTCGACGTGATGATTGTTTTGCCGGTCGGGTTGTCGTAACGCATGTCCAGAATTTTGCATAACGTTGCGCCCGCCCATTGAGTCGACTTTTCCATACCGAAATCGTCCAAAACAACCAGATTCGCCGCCCGCAGTTCGTCAAGCAGATCAAGTTCCGTGCCGTTGCCGTTGAAAGTCGCTTTGATGTCGTCAAGCAAACTCGGCACTTTGATGAAGATAACCGACTTGCCGCTTTGCAAAAAATCCTGCGCTATCAACGCCGCCAAAAAAGTCTTGCCCGTCCCGCATTCGCCGAAAAAATACGCTCCGATTGGTGATTCCAATGCGGTTTTCGCGAATTCGACGGCGGCTTGATTGAGCTTGTCAACCTCGTAGTCGGCGAAAGTCTTGCCCAGATAACGCGCGGGAATTCGTGATGAGCGGAATTTGTTGTTTAACGAACGCTTTGCAAATACGCACGGGACGTATTCCCACTCGGATTGTTGTGCGTTCATGCATTTGGGCGTTTCCCAACGGTGCAGTCCTTTCGGACAAATGGCGGGATTGTCGCATTTGCGGCATCGTTCCAACTCGTCCCGATAGTTTTCTCGCAACGTTTTGAGCCTGTTCGGGTTCGCGATTATGCTTTCGGCTAATGTGCGCAATTCCTCAGGTGTCGCATCTTCGCGCCGTTGTGTCGGTAAACGCAGGATTGTCGCCGCCGATTTGAAATCAGTTGTATTCGGGGTCGTCGTCGAATCGTCCCTTGCCTGCTTGAAGAACGCCAGAATTGATTGCTGTTCGCTGAGCGGCAAAGTTGAGAACGTTGGGTCGATTGACGCGGGATTGTCCACCCACTCGTGCATTTTTTTCACCTCCTTTCAAAATCGTCTCGAAGTAGTTGTAGTTGATGCCGCGGTGGTTGCCGTTGCCCAAAATCGCCTTGTCCATTGCCGACAAAATCTCGTCGCAGGTGTAGTTTTTGAGCAGGGTGGTCAACTTCGCGACAATCAGCATGTCTATCTTGCCGAAAGCCTCCGAAGATTCCCAACGCTCAACCAGCTTGTCAATGTCGTAATTAACGGGCGCACGCGCACGCGCTGCTGTTGCTGTTGATGTGTCTTTTGTCTTAACGTCTTCTGTCTTATCGCGCGCGTGTATATTGGAATTTTCAAAAGTGTTCAGCGACTGTTCAGTAAGTGTTCTGCAAGTGTTCAGTAAGTGTTCAGTTGAAAGCGAATAAGTTGTGACGCCGTTTTTCGTTTGGAAGTCGATGAGCTTTTTGTTTTTGAGGACGTTGCGATTTTC
>JAZMZV010000107.1:0-2571 GCA_045586185.1 Thermoguttaceae bacterium
AAAATGCAAAGAAAATTGTTTAAAATGCTAATTATAGAGAATTTGACGGCTAAAAAATAAGATTTTTCTGTAATAAATAAATTGTATCTATGTATTTTGACAATATTATTTGCAACGTTTTTGAATGGGGCAGGGAACGAATTCTGGAACGTTTTGAAAGCTTGTAAACAGGCTGAAAGTTTATTTTACAAGTTCCAAAACCTTGTCGTGAATCAGACCGTTGGTTGCGATCGCCTGTTCGGAAGTATGGGTGGTTACACCGCGGAAGTCGGTCAATTTCCCGCCCGCCTCAACGATGACGGGCAGCAAAGCGGCGGCGTCCCAAATGCTCAAAACCGGGTCGACGATACATTCCGCCCGACCGGTTGCGACGAGCATGTATCCGTAACAGTCTCCCCACGTTCGAGTTAGGTAAAAAGTCTTTTCCAGCTTTTCGTAGATGTCTCGGCGATTGATTTCGTCAAAGGTGAGAACTTCGCTTGTCAAAAACAGCCCTTCATACGGGTCTGCCAGCTGAGAAACGCGCGTTAGAGTTGGGTCTGAACCGTTTTTCGTATACCAGCAGCCGCCTCCTTTGGCAGCGTAAACCATCTCGCCGGTAGCGGGAATGGAAATGACGCCGATGACGCTTTCCCCCTGGTATTCCACCGCAATAAGCGTTCCGTAGAGTGGGACGCCGTGAATAAACGACTTTGTGCCGTCGATCGGGTCGAGAATCCAGCGGAATCCGGACTTTCCGAGCTTTTCGTCCCATTCCTCGCCCAGAATGCCGTCGTCGGGAAACGCCTTTTGGATAATTTCTCGCAGGGCTTTTTCGGTATTTTTATCAGCTTCCGTTACCGGCGTCCGATCGGATTTCATGTCGACCCGCAGATCTCGGGACATAAAATAAGATTGCGTTATTTTTGCCGCTTCTTTAGCCGCAGCAATCGCCAGGTTGAGTCGTTCTTGCATAGTTTGAAGGTTAGGGAAAAAGAATTGGAAAGTTTTCAGCGTCCGGGCGCCAAGGGGCGTTTCACCGCTGACAGCCTAACAACTGATTTCTAAATATACCGATAAAAACGGTTCTGACAAGCGCTTTTTCAGACTTTCTACAGAAAATTTCTCAAAAGAACGAATTTTTTCCTTGCATTTTAGAAAAAATGAATTATCATATATAAAAGCGAGATGTTAGAGGCGGGAAGCGCAAAGGAGTCCTTTTACAGCGCAGACGCCATTATTCATAATCCAATATCCAAATTTATTACCCATGTCAACATCCGATTCGAATTACGACGAATTAAATAGCGTGAATGAATTCGACGACGCCAACGCGGACGCCGGCTATCAATCAGACGCTGAAATAGCAGACGAATCCGCCTATACAGACGAGTCGACAGGCGACGCTGGCGAGTACGTTGACGCCGGCGACTATACGGAGTCTACAGAGTATGCCGACTCCGGCGAGTACGCTGACGCTGATTCAAGCGAGTATTCCGCAGACGCCTACGCTCCTCTGGAAGGCGTTGACGAGTATTCCGACGGCGCTTATCAGTCTGACGAGCCTGTCGAGGAAGAGCGTCAGGAAGTGTATTTTCCTCCGGTGATGAACCGGTATAACGTCATTCTGCTTCTTTCGCTTATAATTTTGATTACTGGCATTATTCTGGTTCTCATTCGATTGGCGGACTACAAATTCAACGTCAAGGCGAAGCAGACGGACAGCGGGTTCGCGTCTGTAGAACGCGTTGATTCCACATCAGACGCAGTAACGTCCGTATTCAAAAACGTCTGATTGAATAGCCGAATTTTTATCCGTATCCCTAAGAGGGCTTAAGCCGTTCCTGATTCAGGAGCGGCTTTTTTTGTGGAGTCCTCCCCCCCTTGCAATTGATTCGATTATATAGTATTGTCAATTATTATCAGATTTTTGAAAACCAGATTTCGCCTGTTTCCTTGCCTTTTACCAAACCAAGTTATCATGGATAAAGCCGCCAAACCGTTGAAAATCTTTATCAGCTACGGACACGAAATCGACGTAAATGACAATTTCGGACAACCATTGTATCCAGACCCGAACAACGAAAGCGTCGTTCGCAAAATCAAGGCGTATCTGGAAAGCCGCGGTCATGAAATTTGGATGGACAGAGAGAGAATCATGCCGGGCGACGATTGGCGAAGGTCAATTTACGAAGGCGTCGAATGGTCGGACGTTGCCTTGATCTGTCTTTCTCGCAGAGCCATGAGACCCAACGGAGTTTGTCGAGACGAGATCTCCATTGCTTTGGGCGTTCGCGGCGGGAACATGTTCCCTGTCCAACTGGAAGATACCGAGTATCCTGCGTATCTGCTCAACCGTCAATTGTTTACCAATTTTATGGATTGGCGCGCTCATTGGACCCAGGACAGCATCGACGAACCCTGGCTTGACCAAACCCTCGAAGAGCTTGCCAAATCTCTGGAAGAGGAGAGCGTTTGGCGCTACGGCGTTGAGATGGTTGAACTGAAGAAACTGCTTAAACCGTGGAACATGAACACTCGATTGCGGAGTCTCGATCGCAATTCGCAATATATTTTCAATCAGGAAACCAA
>JAZMZV010000108.1:0-6530 GCA_045586185.1 Thermoguttaceae bacterium
ATCCCATCCCGACCTCAGTAGTTAAGCTTTTCGAGCCGATGGTAGTCCTGCAAGTGCGAGAGTAGGCGCCGCCGAGTTATTTACGCCCTTTGAGAGTAACCCTCTCAAAGGGCTTTTTTATTTAGTAGCGAGTTGCGAGAAGATTGGAAGGCGGTAAAAAAGCGACCAACGGGAGCGGTATAATACGTCTCGCGCGGCAGCGCGGACTGGGAGCGGCGCCTCGCCGCCGGGAACTGCGCTCCCGCACTCCGACAGGAAGTTCTACCGTTTTGGCGCGAACGGATCAAAATCGTTGTCTGACGAATGGGATTCTGAATTGTCATCGTCCATTCGTGGAATCTTTCGAGCGTTTTCTATCGGGTCGTCAATTCGCGGATCCGGTCCGTACGGGTTATCTCCCGGAGTTCCTTTTTTAGCCATGCAATATAAGAAGTAACAAAAAGGAACGAGTAATATCGGAATTGCAAATCTCACGATTAAAACTTCAAAATCTATATCGTCAATCCCGAAAAATGACAGCGTTTTTGCAATCAGAACAGCAATTATCGCCAACATGCCTATGATACACCATATTTGCTTCATAAAAACATGAAACGGAATGCCAGTATCGTTTACGCGGCGAGAAATAACCATCACAAAAGGAAATACAAGAAACACGTAAATGAGGGGATAGACAAACAGCGCATCTACGCCGATATGCTCCTGCAAATACTGATTGACTGTTTGGGGACTTATAGAATTAGCAAACCATATCCACGCGACATTCCACAACGCGATTATAATAACGCTGTACAGAACAAAGTACCAAAATTCTTTTCGTCTGGCGCGTCCTTTGAAGTTGGCGAAATTGCAAAGGCATTTTAGAAAGTATCTCATTGCAAACTCCATTAAAACGAATTTACAAAGCGACCAACGGGAGCGGGTAAAACACGTCTCGCGCGGCAGCGCGGATTGGGTGTGCGCCATCGCACCGCGGCAGCGCGGATTGGCTCCCCCCGCCATCGGGGGCGACGTCAAGCCGTCGCACTCCAAAATTACATGTTTGTATCGTCGTCTTCGGTGGTGTGAATGTCAAAGACGCGGTTCATGGCGCGGCCCAGCTCGGCTGCATGTTCTTTATCGTGGGCAAAAACGCGGCAGATTCGCAGCGATTGCGGCATCTGACGGTAAAGGTCTTCGGTATCCAGCTGAAGGATTTTGTTTGTAACAGGGTCGTAGACAAAATTCTGCTGGCGCGACGGTTCCAAAGCGTCCGGACGGCAAACGTGACGGGCAGAATCGAAGCGGAGGTTTAATCCCCGCAGTTCTTCCGGCAGTTCCTTCATAAATCGCATTTTGAATATCTCTTCGTCGCTGGCGATGTTCATTTTTTCCTCTCCGTCCTGGAACGCGACGGAATGCGAGCAAGCCAGCTGCCATTCCAGCTGACGCGAACTCATGCGGCTCCAATGCTCGTACTGACGGCGCAGGAATTCGTTGTCGCTTTTGCGCCACGAGTCCACCAGCGACATAATCGAGAACTCGGTAAAATGAAGGTATTCGTCGAGATTCTCTGCCGGGTTGCCGGGGAAAAGATACTGCTTGCATTCGGCGAAAAAGTCGCCCAATTCCAGGTCGATAGCGCGAACCGTTCGATGGAAATAAACCGTCTTAAACAGCTCGGCGCGGGCGTTAATAAACTGGACGACAGCCGACATGCCTTTTTCGTTAATCGTTAGTCCCTTTTCAGAAAAGAACGTATAGTACAGCAGTCTGTCCAGGTCGATGCTTTTCTGATTCAAGCCCGACATGAACGCGTCACGCAGGACGAAGTCCATATTGTCGACCGTATACAGACCGCAAAACAGACTTCGCAGAAAGATCAGCCATTGCGGACGGTTCTTATCTTCGCCGTCAACGGGACGTTTAATCAAAAAAGCGACGTATTCCGGGTCAAGCTGTTCGCCTGGTTCAAGCGAATGATTCGGCGTTCGACGAATCCCTCGAATCGCGTCCGCCAGCTGCGTCTGGATAATAATCCCGCCGAGAACTTCGTGGTTCAGACGCTGCCCGTTGAATTCGTAATCGCGCAAAAAATGACGGTCGAAGAAATGCCCAAACGGACCGTGCCCGACGTCGTGAAGCAGTCCGGCAACGCGCGCCAGAGCTTCTACGTAACCGATACTCGGAACTGGCTGGGTATCCGACAATCCCAGCTTGTCAATCGCTTCAACCAAAGAGTTGTAGAGCCAATTGACGGTACGCGACGCCAGGTGCATCGCGCCTAAAACGTGCTGAAATCGCGTATGTTCCGCAGTCGGAAAAACCCACCATGCGGTTTGAAGCTGATGTATCTGCCGAAGACGCTGAACCCATGGATTGTCTATCAACATGCGTTCAGACGTCTCCCCCGGCGCGAGGTTGTCTGAAGAAGTAAAGGGAATGTACCCATGAACGGCGTCGTAAGTCAGGTTTATATTATCGACATTCATATTGAATATTTCGGCTGATTATTGAATTGTGAAAACAAAGCTACTCTTCTTCATTTTTGAGTTTAAAAACCTGGTCAAACGGCGTTCCGCCCATCAACAGCGCGAACGGACGAGTTGTTTCAAAATTCTCCAGTACGACGCGAATAACCGCGGCAATCGGCGCAGCCAGAAACATTCCAACCGGTCCCCAAAGCAAGCCCCAAAGAGCAAGCGAAAGCAAAATCGTTACCGGATGCAGTTGGAGTCCTTTGCCCTGAATTTTTGGTTCGATCAGGTTTCCCATCAAATTTTGGAGAATTCCCAATAAAAACAAAACCCAAAATATTTTCCACGATGGGCCAAATTGAGCCAGTACAAGCGGAATCGGCAAAAACGTTGCCAGAATGGAACCGATGGACGGGATATAATTCAGAATAAATGTAACAACGCCAATCATTTCTGCCATTGGGCAGTTAAGCCACTTCAAAATCAACCACGCTCCAACGCCTGTAATCGCGGAAATAATCGTCTTGATAAAAATGTACTTTCTGGTTGCCGCTTCAATCTGTGCAAGAAAACCTTGACTGGAAACGTAAGGATCTTTTCCCAGAAGAATCAAAATCAAAAACAACGTCAAGAATAAAAGCGTCTGTAAAACAGACTGAAAAATCGACATGGACGCTGTTGCCAGATTCCTCAGCATTTCCTGAGCGTTAAGTTTTACAGAATCCAGGTCAACGTTATATCCCCATGGTTTAGTCCATTCATTCAGCCATTGAGTAGTTTGGTCAATTGATACAATAAGCTGATCGCCGTACTCGCGAATTCCTGCAACCACTGAATTTACCGATATTGTCAGCAAACCTACCAATGCAGCGCCTACGCTCAAAACAACCAGCAAAGCCGCGATAAATCCCACCCAATGCGGCAGCCGAGCGCGAACCACAAGCCACGTCTGAACCGGCGAAACAAGTATTGAGATAAACATTGCCAAAACAAACGGAATCAGAACCGACTTGGCAAAAACAAAAATTGCCCCTAACGCCATCATCGCCAGAAGGAGAACGCTGATCGTAACCAGCTTCTGCTGTTCAGCGCGCAATCGAAGGATCGGAGACTGCGATTCTTTTCTCGCCGAGGCGTACGAAGCAGATTGATCCTGACTATCGGAATTTTCAGAAACCGATTCGGAATCGTCAATTTCCGGTTTGAGATTGTTATCTTGCAACAAATCTTCCGTTGTTCCTTTTTTATCGTTCATAATAATTCACTCTCTGCCAATATGAAGGCGCAGGGGCGACGATTTCAATGCGTTCGTCCCGCATAGGATGATTAAAGCTTAAATATCGCGCATGCAGAGCAATCGCCCTCGCGCGAGGGTCTTCCACTTCTGGTCCAAATGGAACAGAAGAGCCGTATAAGGCATCGCCCCAAACGGCGTAACCGCGGCTTGACGCCTGAATTCTTATCTGATGAAATCGCCCTGTTTCCAGCTCGATTTCGAGTTTGGTTCCCTTAACGGCGCCGTTGGGAGTTTGAATCTCAACGCTTCCCAAATTCGTATAATTGAGTAGCGCCCAGCGAGCGTCTTTTTTATCAGGAGGACAAACTTCCCCTACCGGGGAATCGGGAATTTTTCGAATGAAATCTTCCCACTGTCCGGACGAGTCGGCAATTTCCCCTTCGACAATCGCCCAGTATTTTTTATTTATCATCCGCCCCTCAAACTGATGGGACAGCCGCTGCGCGGCGCGAACGTGACGGGCGAATACAAGCGCGCCGGACGTCGGGCGATCCAATCGGTGCGGTATGCCCAGGTACTGGTTTGGACCTTTCCCGTCGCGGAGCTCAAAATAATGCTTGACGCGGCTGACCAGATTGTCTATCCCGATGGGAGCCTGAACCTGAACGCCTGCCGGTTTATTGACCACAAACACCGGTCCGTCCTCATAGAGGATTTCAAAACCGGGGTTTTCTATTGTGAATACGGAATAATCAAACAGGGGGTTCATTAAACGTTAGGAGTTAGGAATTAGGCGTGAGGAGTTGACGCGAAGCGTTACAAAAAGGGGAATCATTTTAACGTTCTTTAGTCGAATCGAACGTAATTCTCCGCCTTTTGCAGCGTTTTGGTCAGCTTGCCAACCTGATCCAGAGACGTTACTCTGCCGCCAGACTTTCTGACGTCTAAAATTCGGGCAACCGTCGTCGGACCCAGCCCGGGAATTTTTAACAGGTCAACTTTTGACGCCTTGTTTATATTGAGCGGGAAAAACTCCGGATGGAGGTTAGCCCACAGGGTTTTCGGATCGACGTTAGCGTCGAGGTTGGACAGGTTGTCAAAGGCGATGTCGTCTGCCGTAAAGCCGTATTTCCGAAGCAGGAAATCGACCTGATACAAACGATGCTCTCGCACCGCCCTGCCCCGCGCCGCCTCCATGGCGTCCAAGTCCAGAAGCGGAATCTCGCCCGGCTGCCACGCGCTGAAATAAATTCGATGGAGGTTGAGCCGCTCGTATCCAGCCGCCATGTACTTGACAATCTCTTTGTCCGTCTCGTCAGCCGCGCCGACGATAAACTGAGTCGTCTGCTTGACGCGCCGATGAGGCGACAATTCCCGAATCATGTTGGAAATTGTCTTCATCGGATTGATAACGTCGCGCATATAGTTCTTTGACTGACTGAGCTGACAAAACCGCTTCTCGCCAGGCGCTTCTATATTGAGCGAAACCGCCGAGGAAACGCTAATCGCGTCAGCAATCGCCGCCTCGGACGCGCCAGGCATGATCTTCAAATGGACGTACCCGCGAAAGCCCATCCGCCGAACGATATGCACAGTGTCGAGAAGCTGCTCCATCGTGCCGTCCGGCGACTTGAACAGCCCGGACGACAAAAACAGTCCGCCGACCTTGCCAGCGCGCCAATAGTCCATAAACGTTCTGGCGGTTTCAAAAGGCGTCAGAGTCGTTCGAACCGGATCCTGATCCCGCCGCAGCGGACAGTATTTGCAATCGTTGGCGCAATGGCTCGACAGAAGCGTCCGAAACAGATACGTTCTGCGTCCGTCCGCCATTGTCGTTGGATAAATCCACGACCCGTCTGCCGACAGACGCCGATGATCCGTCTTGTTTGACGCGCACGCGCACGCCAGATCATACTTCGCGTCGTCAGCCAGCATCTGCAATTTCTGATGCGTGTCCGGGGCTATATGAATATTCGCCATGCCAATCTCCAGAATCCGTTCAAAAAACAGGCGAATCCATCCGCCTATTTTATTATTATATTATTATAACTCAAATTCCAACGGTTTGCAAGAGGGGAGATAAGAAAGAATGGGGGCGTTCAAAATGGGGGGCAAAGAAATGGAAGGCGGTAATGAAGCGACCATCGGGAGCGGAATTACGCAGTTCGCCGAAGACGAACAAACCGCCGCGATGTGTGCATACCCAAACGTCTCAGCCGAAAACCATCCCCGGATGGACTCCGCCCTCGGAGTCCAACTTGACGGCGCCGCCGTCAAGAAAAAGCGGAAGCCTCCAAGAATCTTTGGATCGCGGAAAGCCCCTCCGACCAGCTGGTTCGCGGGCGTCTTCGCCCGCCACAGAAACAAAGCCCCGTTGACTTCCTGCGATGCAGCCGAAAACCTTACTGGGTCGCGGACGAAGTCCGCAACAGAAAAATAACAAAGAACGTATATAAACACAAAGACGAGTCGAGAACATAAGTTCTCGGCTCGTCTTTTTTTCTTGTTACAAAATTTTTCTTAACATCAAAACGTCAGCGTTTCTCTGTTGCACTTACCCCACAAAGAAGGGGCAAGACTAATTCGTAATTAGGAATTCGTAATTCGTAATTACGCAAGCGTAGCGCGAATTGTTTACGCTATTCTGAACAATCAACCACGGCGCAGCGCTTTGCGTCAACTCCTCACTCCTCACTTCTCACTCCTAACTTTCTGTTGCACTTACCCCACAAAGAAGGGGCAAGACTAATTCGTAATTAGGAATTCGTAATTCGTAATTACGCAAGCGTAGCGCGAATTGTTTACGCTATTCTGAACAATCAACCACGGCGCAGCGC
>JAZMZV010000109.1:0-32683 GCA_045586185.1 Thermoguttaceae bacterium
CAGTAAAAGTAAAAAAGAACGCTATACACACGACCTTCTTCAAAATAGACAAATAAACCAAATAAATATGGAGTTCTCTTAAGTTGATACCTATGAGACAGGCGCCATCCAGGGGGCGTTGACGGCTACGCAAGACGGTATTTCACCCTTCGAACAAAGCGTAACTACGTTCGCTAAAGCGAACTCCGTTACCGCCTTTCATTTCTTTGCGAACTTTGCGTTCTTTGCGGCTTAAAATACTTCGGCGGACTTCGTCCGCGACCCGGAAAGGTTTTCGGCTTGTCGAAGGTTTTCAGCGGGTCGTTGGACAAGGAGGGGCCTAAGGGCGCCGCACTCCCCGAAATGTCACACTATTTCTTCTCCGGTACGAACCAGAAGGAGCGCCAGTACTGTTCGTCTAGCGTGAACGGGTTGTACGTGGCGGTCGGGTCGGCGTCGACGGGGAGAACGCCGTAACGAATCATCTCTCGCAAGTACGCCCAGCGCGGCTTAAACTTCAACGGCGTTTCTCCGTTGTTCTTATCGCAGTAAAGCATGGAATACCGGTTGTCCTCGTTGAGGATGTAGTCGCGCCCGCGCTGAATGCCCTTGAGAATCGTCTGGTAGTCCGGGTCGTCGGTGGACTCGAAAACCGGTTTTCCAGACTTCGCTTCGCAGGAACCCAATCCGCCGGCGGATTTACTCAGCGACGCCAGGAGCGCCTTCGACTCTTCCGGATACGACAGGTCGAAAATCTCCATGCGGGAATAGCGGGCGTTGCCCTCGCACAAATCGTGGGCGACGGTGCAGTCCGTTCGCGTTCTCGGGTTGGCGGGAGAATAGTTGTCAACGTAGATGTCGTATTTTACCCGATTTTTATCCTGAGCCGTTGGAGCGTGACAGCAGTCGCAGCGGCGGGAAATCGCGTCGCGCATGGCGACCTGTTCCGGCCACGTCTGCTTGTTCCAGACGGGAATGTTCGCCATGTAATAGCCAACGCCGCCCGAGGCTTCGGAGGCGTACGTGCCGGCGAAGTTCGCCCCGGCGTCAATCCAGTGTCGAATAACCGCCTGTTCTTCCGGCGGCATTTTAACGCCCTGATGTCCTTCTTCAATCAGCTTGACAAGCCGGCTGGACCCTGTCCCTATTTCGTAGGGGTCGAAGTTGCTCACCGCCCGGTTTCGGTTGTCGCCCAGGAGTTTGTACCACGTCAAATGCGTATAAGATATGGTGTACATGGGCGTCCAGTGTCCGGACAGGTTGACGCCGCCGTCTTCCCGTCTGGAATTGTGACAGCTGACGCAGTGTTTGTCCAGAATCGGCTGAACGTCGCGGGGGAAGTCAAAAACGCCGTGGAAGTCCGGTCCGAGGTCTTTCATGTCCGCGACGGGCTGAATTTCCGACGGTTTGTTGTTGTGCATGATCTTAAAGAGCTTGTCCCGATCGTCGCCGGTCGGCGTGAGCGTTCGCTCTTCGTGACAGCCGATGCAGGTTGTGTTTTCGCCCGGCATGACAGAAACGAACGAGTGCATTCTCTTGACGCAATGCCCGTTCTCGTCCATGGCGAGGAACAGAACCGGTCGGTTGGCTGGCAGTTTGAAGTACGCAGAGCCGTCTTCGCTGACCGGGACGCTTCCCAAAAGACGTTCGAGCGTAAAGGTGCCGAAAATCGACATCATTTCCGTTCCGCCGGTGTAGTGAATCGGCTTGGGCAGCGTCTCGTAAATGAGCAGGTTCTTAACCGTTCCCGGCTTGACGCCCTGCATTTTGCGTCCTTTGTACAGATTCGCCATGGCAAGCGTACCGTAATCTTTTGTATAGTCCGTCTGGTTCATGATAACGCGTTCGCGCTGACGAACCATCAGCGGACGTGGTTCGTTGACTTTGTACCCCTGCCGACGGAGTTCTTCCGGCAGACGGAACAGAACGGACTCTTGCCCCAGACTGTTTATAATCACGATTTTATCGTTTGACGCCGCCATAAAATGCTCTTCGTCAAACGCCCACGGGTCAGAATAACTTGCGGATTTTGTAACGTTTTGCATCGATTCCCGTTTGTCCGGACCGCCGGTCGGGTCGAGAATCGCCACTCTGCCGTAATGCTCCGTCATGCCGTGCCCCGGGCTGTTGGAACAAATGATTTTCTGCGAGCCGGGAATCGGTTTGGCATCGATAAAAACGCCGCCGGGATACAGGTTTCCAAACAAAACCATCTGTCGCGTGCCGTCCTGGTTCATCGTCCAAAGGTGATGGTAGTTGACCTGAGAGCGGTCGACGTATTCCCAGCGCATGTACGCGATTTGACCGTTGTTGAGAACCCACGGCGTGTTGTCCTGCTCGACGTTGCAGGAGAGCATGTGAATGTTGGATCCGTCCGGATTGCATTTGTAAATCGTGCCGACGTGGGTCAGCCAGCAGCCGACGTAACGCTTGGCGCGGGTAGAGCAAAAGACGATAGATTCGTCCGGCAGATACGTCGCTTCGTAGTCGTCCCAGCCGGGGGGCGAGAAATCGCGGGTATTGAGATTGCATTTCGCTTGCATGCGCCAGCCGGGCGTCGTGTCGGGCGCTACGCCTTCCGGCAGTTTCAGCGGCGCGTCTTCCCCGACGCCGGTAATCCGCTTTAATCCTGTGCCGTCAATGTTGATTTCGTATAGGCTGTAATTGTCTTTCCCGGACGGGCAGTAGGAGAAGAGAATCTTTTGAGCGTCGTAATGGACGTTGGGATCTCGAATCATGCCGCCTTTATCTTCAAAAATAGTGCGAAGCTTTTTCGTTTTGACGTTGTACGCGTACAGCGCCCCGCCGGAATTGTTGTGGTACGGTTTATGATAGACGCTGTCGGCATAGTAGCCGAAATTGGCGTACCAGTGTTCGGACATGTGCTTTCGAGTGCAGAAAACAATCTCGTCCGGAAGAACGGACTCGACAAATTCATCTACCAGATTCGGGGGAACCGCTCCTTTAAGCTGGACGTCTGTCGCGGGTTTGGCAAAGACCATAATCTCTTCCGCGCCGGAGTTGGGGCGTCCGTAGTCGGAAAGGAACTTTAATGTAATCGATGTAACAGACGTTTTGGGAATGTCCAGCCGCTGAGCGCCGTCGCCGGGCTTGAGCTGCGCTTTGAGAACCGGCGTTTGGGAACCGTTGAGATAAACCTCGACGTCCTTAAATCCTTCGTCCTCATAAGTCGCGCCAACGCGTCCAAAATAAACAATCTGCGAGGCTTCAACCGGTTCTTTCCATTTGAGAGTGAAGTCGGCTTTCCCCTTTGCCTTTTCGCCGTTAATCGCCCACGCTATTCCATCATCGCCAGCATGCGGCGCTGCAATCTGACCGTCAATCGCCTTGGGAGCGGAATAGTCGCTGGAATACTCAGACGTCGCCGACGCCGTTGCCGTCCGCGCCAGGTTCGGATTGGAAATGTACGGAGCCAGGTCGTCGAGTTCCGTTTCTGAAAGCGGATTGGCAAAGACCATGATTTCCGCCGCGCCGGAGTTCGGGCGCCCGTAGTCGGACAGGAACTTCAAGGTGATGGAACTCACCGTCGTTTTGGGGAAGTCCAGCCGCTGCGGCAGCGCGTTTGGCTTGAGCTGGGCTTTGAGAACGGGCGTTGAGGAATCGTCCAGATAAACTTCGACGTCCTTAAACCCTTCGTCGATATACCCCGCACCCGCGCGTCCGAAATAGACAATTTCCGACGCCTCGACAGGCTTGTCCCACGACAGAGTGAAGTCGGCTTTTCCCTGCGCTTTCTCGCCGAGCGTACACCACGCTTTTCCAGCGTCGCCGGAACGGGGAGCGGCAATCTGACCGTCAATCGCCTTGGACGCAGAATGGAAATCCGCGTATTCAGACGACGCCGACGCCGTCGCGCGCCGCGCCAGATTGGGATTGGACGGCTCCGCGCTCTGAACGTTTGTTATCCATAACAACGACGTCAGCGCCGCCAACGTCAAAAGGGAAGGTAAATTGTATCGCATGATATATTGTATTAGAAAGAAGGATAATTCACTTGAGCGCAGCGCGCTTATAGTTCTTTATTATTCAATATATCTGAATAGAAATAAAATTACAAGAGGGGCGAGGGAAAATTTTCTTGAGGAAGAATCAATACAAATCCTCTGATATATTTATCAGCGTCTTTTCAGATTTAAGTTCTTCCGGTTTCGGCTGGACGGTAAGGCGCCCCATTTCCCAGGCGATAAGAATTGCAATGACGATAGCCGCGGCGCCGTCGGCGATGGCGTACGCGCTCCAGCAGCCTGTTATCGACCAGAAATGCGGCAGGATAAGCAGCAGCGGCGTGAGGAATCCCAATCGGCGCATAATCGTCAGACAGATGGAAAAGCCGGGACGGCCGATCGCCTGAAAATATGAAACGCTGACAATCTGGTATCCGGACGTCGCCATCATGAGCAAACAGATTCGCAGCGCCGGAACGCCGTCGTCGAGCAAATGCTGATGTTCTTCCGTGAGAAAAATACTCATAACCTCGCGGGGGAAGAGCATGATAATCGCAAACCCAATCGTCGAAATAACGGTCGCGCCGACAATCGCCCCGCCGAACGCCTGACGAACCCGTCCCCATTGTTCTGCGCCGTAATTGTAGCCGATGATCGGCTGCGCGCCCTGTGACAGTCCCGTGATGAGCATAAATACAATTAATGAAATGCGAATCACAACGCCCATAATTGCGACCGCGTCCTGACCGCCGAAATGGCTGAGCTGATAGTTCAACACCGCCGCCTGAATGCACGCCGTCGCCTGCATCGTCCACGGCGCCAAGCCGATTCGCAGTATCGGCAAAACCGTTCTTTTTCTCAGACGAAGCGTATTCCAATGGAATCTCAGCAGACTCTTCTTTGTAAAGAAGAATCCCATGACCCAAACCGCCAGAATCAGGTTGGAAATTGCGACGGACAGCCCAGCGCCGACGGCGCCCCACTGTAGCCAAACGATAAACAGCCAGTTGAGCGCAACCGACGACAGTGCGACCGTTATGACAGAGTTCATCGCCACGCGCGGGTTCCCTTCCGCCCGGATGATGTTGTTAAACCCAAATCCGAGATTGGCGAAAATCGAGCTGGCAACTGTAATAAACGTGTACGTCCACGCCATATCGAATACAGCGCCCTGTGCGCCGGACAATCGCAACAGCGGAGCAAGAAAGATAAGCTGGAGAATAATTTCAGCTGAACAGATAGTCAGCGTTAAGATCAGAGCGTTTCCCATCGTCTCTTCCGCGTCCTGATGGGATTTCTTCCCTAATCGGAGCGAGACCAACGCCGCCGAACCAACCCCGACCAGAGTTCCAAACGCTATCGTGATTACCTGAAACGGCGTTGCGTACTGAACCGCCGCCATCGCGTCAGGACCGAGAACGCGTCCCAGAAAAATCCCCGTTATTATGTTTGTAACGCCCTGAACCGCCATTCCAATCATCGCTGGAATGCAGTATTTCCAAAGCAAACGGTAGACGGACTCTTCTTCAAACGGAGACACGGGGGGGGAGGGAGTGAGGCAGTAGGCAGTAGGCAATAGGCAGTAGTTAGGAAAACTCTCGCAACTCGCAACTAAAAAATATAAGCCCTGCTGAGGAGTAGCAGGGCTTGAAGTGTACAAAGCAATCCGAAAATGTTAAAGAACGTTGTCTTTACATCCCTTCCATGGGTAATTTCCAAATTGCCGTTAAACCTGAATTAAATCAGAGAATGCCTCCATGAGTGCGAATTGGCGTAGCGTGGCTTGGTTGATCCAAAAGCCAGAAACGCTGCCATTCGTCGCGAACCAGACGGAGGTTTTCTGATGTATTAATCAATTCGCCTGTACGCTGTTTCGGATCGCCGCTGTATGCAGGAATAATGCAACCGGTGGAGCCCAATAATGTAAAACTCAATACTAATAACAGGATAATCTTGCGCATAATCTGTTTCTCCTCTTGTGAGATGAAGCGCGTTTATGTTTGCTCGGTTTTACCTGTGGACTTACTATTCCACATGACTTAAAACCCATAAATGTTTTAACTACTCTGTTATTATCGGCTGATCTATTATTGTTCTCCAGTAAAAATTTAACGTTTTTCCGTTTTTTATAATAGGTATATGGGATGAAAATCCAAAATCGAATTTTCCGCTATTTGTTTTTTTGGACTTTTGCTTCCATACCCTTACCAGCTTTGAAGGAAATGACCTGCTTCTCCGGCGACTGAACGGATTCGCCCGTTTTGGGGTTGCGGGCTTTGTGAGCTCGACGAGTGCGAACTTCAAAAACGCCAAAGTTTCTCAGTTCAATGCGTCCTTCCTGAGCCAACGTTTCGCCAATTGCTTCGAAGGTCATCTGGACAACGTCTTTTACTTTGAACTGTGGCAAATCGGTTTTGTCCGAAATTATTCGAACAATGTCTTTCTTGGTCATAACAAATTTCCTCTTTTCTTAAAACGAAAGATCTTAACGGACAAAAATTACTCTATAAAAAGCGTTCTCAATTCGTCTGTTTATTTAGAACGCATTGTTTTACTACGCTCGCGACAGATAGTCGGGATTAAAAAAGGTTATTTTAATGAAATTTCCGTATATTAAAACAATATAATTTTAGTACGGCTTTGAAGAATCGCCAGTTCATTCCGAATATCATTTTGCCATATAAATTACATTTATTATCAATTATAATACAAATTCTTTGAAAAAATCAAGGGTTTAGACCAGTTTTTTTGAAAAAATAGTAAAAAAATAATTAAAACAGCAAAAGCTGTTGTTCAAATGTCATTTTGGGAGTTATAATTAACCTATCATTATTATTTTAAGCATTTTACAATAGACGTTAGTGAGAATACGTTCATTTTACGACGTAAAAACGCTCTATTTTAAAACTAAACCACACCATTTAATCATGAAAATTCCCCCTATGCCATCGAAACAAGTTTTGGATTTGTACTATCTGGACGCGCGATGTCAGCTTTTGGAAGTTGCCGCGCTGCTGGATCGCGTTGACCGCGGCGACGTCAGCGCCGTTGCCGACGACGGACGCCTTCAACGGCTTCGCGCTGCAATCGACGTTCTCAACTCGCCGCAGGATCAGCCCAATCGAGCGGAACAGCTTCTCAACCTGTTTTCCTAAGTTGACTAATTGTTGTTTTTTTACTAACTCAGTTTAACATCCAACCTGTTTTCCAGACAATAATATTATGTATTTAATTCAACCGCATTATCACGCAATCGCGCGCACTACTCAAGATTACGAACGCATGGCTCAAAGCGGCGTTGTCGCCTGCGCTGAACCCGCATTTTGGGCGGGCTTCGACCGAAAGTATCCGGAAACGTTCATTGACTACTTTCGCCAGATTAGCGAATTTGAACCCACTCGCGCCGCTCAGTACGGAATAGATCATTACTGCTGGGTTGCCGTCAACCCGAAAGAGGCGGACAACCCGGAACTGTCCAACGAAGTTCTCAAGGCGATGCCGGAATTCTTTAAGAAACCAACCGTCTTGGGAATTGGTGAAACGGGTCTTAACAAGTCGTCCAAAAACGAATGCGATATCTTTATGCGTCAGGTTGAACTGGCTATCGAGTACGACCAGCTTCTTCTGATTCACACGCCACACCTGGCGGACAAGATTGTCGGGACGAAGCTCATTCTCGATATGCTTCGGGAACTGCCTGTTAACCCGGACAAAGTCTGGATTGACCACGTCGAGGAACACACCATTCGCGCCTGTAAAGACGCCGGGTACTGGGTCGGGTTCACGCTCTATCCGATTACCAAATGTTCTGCCAACCGCGCCTGCGATATGCTGGAAATGTACGGAACGGACAGAACGCTTATCAACTCCTCCGCCGACTGGGGTCCGAGCGACCCGTTTACCTTGCAGGAATGCGTTCAGCAGTTCAAACGCCGTGGACGTTCAGAAGCCGAAGCCCTGGAAATTTTCTATAACAACCCCTGCTGTTTCCTGGGTCAGAACCCCAAGTTCAAGCACAAGCCGATTCGGGTTGTAGAAGAGTAGGCGTACGCGGCACGCGGAGCTACTGCCGCGAGCCGGACTGATCCGTATCCGTTAAACCAAGTGAATTGATCATGTTCGGAGGGCGTCCTATGATAAACCATAAAAACATTCTATACGTTTTTCTGATTTCTTTATCTGTCGCGGTTGGCTGTAACAAGACGAGTAGTTCAACTGGTCCAACGGGGGAGGAAATAATACAAGACGCTTCTTCCGAACATGTGGAAAAAACTGCATATAAGCATTCCCAATTGTTGCAGAAGGAACTCTCAATACGCTATTTTGGCGAAATCAAGGTTGAACGTTTTGAGAAGGCGTTCCAAAGTAAAACTATTGATTTATCCAATCGTTCTGATTTTTGGGCAGAGATTTTTCACTACGCCGCGCTGACTGGCAATCTGGATCGCGTTAAATATTTAGTGGAACAAGGCGCGAATGTCTACGCTGCTGACGTTCACGAAAGAACCGCTTTACATTTTGCCGCCCAAAGCGGCAATCTGGAACTGGTTGAATGGCTGGTTGAACAGGGGTTGAACATTAATGCAACCGACGATCCTATGGGGCAAACGGTTTTACATTATGCCGCCCAAAGCGGCAATCTTGCGATGGTGCAATGGCTGAGCAAACATGGCGCGGATGTCTTTATAACAGGCAGAGGCAATTATACAGTCTTGCATTCCGCTGTTCTAAGCGGCGACATTGAACTGGTTCAATGGCTCTTCAAACAAGGATTAGACTTCAATCCGACAGAGAGTTTAGGTCTCTTGATTTTAGCTGCCCAAAGCGGAAATTTGGAAATGATCGAATGGCTGGTTAAAAATGGCGCTGATGTCAACGCAAGAGACGAGTTCAAATTTGAAGGGGAAACAGTCTTGCATATCGCGGCTAAAAGCGGCAATCTGGAACTGGTTCAATTTCTGGTTAAACAGGGCGCTAATATTTATATGACAAGCGAAGGTGAAAACTCGACTTTGCATTACGCCGCCAGAAGCGGGAATTTAGAGCTGGTTCAATGGCTGATAGAACAGGGCTTGAATCTTTACGAAACTGACAGCATGGATTTAACCGTTTTGTTTGAAGCTGCTCGAAGCGGTAATTTGAAGCTGGTTCAATGGTTGGTTGGACAGGGATTGAACGTTAACGAAAAAAATACCTATGGAAAAGCGTCTGTTTTGCATTATGTCTGCGGTAATTTTGAACTGGTTCAATGGCTGGTGGAACACGGAGCGGACGTAAACGCGAAAGACAATAATGGTTTGACAATATTGCATCTTGTTGCTAAAAAAGGTTGTTTGAAACAGGTTGAGTGGCTGGCAGAACATGGCGCGGACGTCAACGCGAAAGACAATAACGAAAGAACAGCTTTGTTTTATGCGGTCGAAAGCGGTTCTTTAGAGCTGGTGCAATGGCTGGTCAAACAGGGGCTGAACGTCAATGCGACGGACAAAAATGGAGGTTCCGTCTTGCATCATGATGACCACTGCCGCTTTTTAAAAATAGTCCAATGGCTTGTCGGTCAGGGTTTGGACGTCAACTCAAAAGATAACGAGAAACATACGGTTTTGTATTTTGCCAATCTGGACGATAACCCGTACGTAATTCGCTGGCTGAAAAAACAGGGTGCTGAATAATGATCGGCGCAATCCCTGCCGTTTCTTGGGATAGAACCCCAAGTTCAAACATAAGCCGATCCGGATTGTTGAATAGTGAGTAGGCAGTAGGCAGTAGGCAGTAGTGATGGGCGGCTAGACGCCGTCCAGCGTTCAAAACTCTATCTGTACTTCTTCCCAGGCGTAGGGCTGCAGGTTAACAAGCGGGCGTCCGGCGTCGACGTCCAGAGAGCGAATCTTTTCGCCGCAGAAATCGTTCAGGCAGGCTCTTTGCGCTTTGCGGAAAAACTCGAGTGTAACAGCCGTTCTTTTCCCGTGTGTTTCCAGAAGGCGCAGATTCAAGACGCGTTTCGATTCTGTAGAATTCTCAGAGCCGTCCGTCGAGACGTTTTCCACCCAAGCGGATGTAACAGCCAGGTTTTCTGCGCCGACATCTAAAACAGACGCCTCTTTTGCTTTTGGCTTTGCGCCGTCGTAGACCGGAACGACGTACAGCGGAGTTCTCGCAATGGCGTTAGCGGAAAAATGGCGTTCAATTGTCGCTTCCAGATGGAATCTGCGTTCTGTTTCGCCGTCGACAGCCAAGAGCGTGTCCATTCTATGAGAGCCGATTTTTCTGTGCCACGGCAAGCCAAACGATTTGAGCGTAAACGAGTAGTCGTCCGATTTATTGACGACGAATTCCGGAGAGAGCAGTTCTTTGCTTTCCGTTATGACCATCGCGCCGCCGACGGAAATAAACGTCTCGGTCGAGTCGTCGCCCCACGCCCAGCGGCACGCTAAATAATGCGGCGGAATGACGCTGTAGAAATCGTCGTCCTGTTCAACGCCTTCAACCGGTTTAATTTTGAAGTCAAAATAAATGGTTGCGCTGCCGTACTGAAGCGACGTCGTCTGCTTGAACGTATACAGGACGTTCATTTCGCGATCAACCAGACGACCAGAAACGACCATCTTCTCTTCGGAATCCGTTACAAAGCGTTCAAAGGAATCCGCAACGGAAATCGAGTAGTCGAGCGTATCGTCTTTGTCTTCCCGAACCCGGCTCCCGCCCAGGCGAACGGCAAGCGTCTGAGCAAAATAGTTGCGCCGCGTATGGAAATCGTAAACGTTGACCAGCGCGCCAGTCGCCTTGTCAAACGTGAGCTGATAGAGGTTGTTCTTGATTACCAATTCATCAGCAGTGGGCTTTGACGTAACGTCTGCAGACTTGTTCTTATTCTCTGCTCCTGTAACAGCAACGGCGCCCATGGGAGGGAGTTCAATCAACGCCTTTTGGGATTCAGGAAACAGACGCCTGACAATCGACGAGCGTTCCGGCATGGAGGGCAACGCAGAGACGTCAACCAGCTTCCGAACCGGCTGACAGGTCGGATTGACAAAGCACAAACCTGTAACGTTCTTTCCAGCGTCCGTTCCGACTTTGTCCCGATCGGATTTTGGGAACAGCCGCGAAGCGATGGCGGCTGCGGCTTTTTGCGCCCGTTGGGTCAATTCGGTATCGAATTCATAGACAGACGACTTCAAGCAGTCCTTTTTCAAAACGGATTCGTTGATTCTGCAATACTGCTCTGTAACAGGCTCGTCGGTCGCGTCCCCGCCGAGCAAAGCCGACATGGATTCCAAGACACTGACGTCGGAAATCAGCCCGGCGCAGCGATAATATCGCGCCCAGCGGGAAATCGGGTCTAACCATTCCCGATCAATTGCGTTCTGCAAAAACGCATACTTGTATTCGTCAACGGAAAAGTCCGTATCGTCGCCGGAATAGCTGGTTCGAGTAAAATACTCTTTTAACGGCGTGTAGGCGCCCAAAACGGAACCGTAATGATTTTGAGAGATCATCGGCGACAGACACGAGGAAAAGAAATACTCCGCCATGGGATTAGACAGCCCGTCAAGCGGTCCTGGCTGATGGAGTGTAACAGACCCCAAGGCGTAATCGTTTTGCGCCATATTGGCAACAAACTCCGGGATCTTGAACAGCTCGGAGTTGTTTTCGACGTCAAAGGGCTTTTGAGCGTACGCTGAAACCGTCCTGCCGTCCAGCCCCGACCATTGGATTCGGCATTTTTCCGGCATCGGAAGCCGCGAGCCGTCAAAGACGCAGTACATAACGCCCCGGACGCCCAATCGTGACAATATCCCCGGCAGCAGCGGCGTCAGACCGTTGGTAACGCGTCCAAAGTATTCCAGCTTCTCTCCGACGTTTGTTTTGTATCGGTACAGTGCGTCGTAAAGGCGGTCGAGAATTCCCTCCTGCGTCATCATCGGCAACGGGGATTCTGTATACTCGCCGCTAAACAGAGCCGTCTTCCCGGAACGAATCAGATTCAATAACCGTTCAAACGAATCCGGACGCTGGGTCTTATAGGCGTCGATAAGCCGCCCGGACATGAACAGCGTCGGCGAGACTTTCGATTCCAGCGTCGTGTCGTCCGACATGCGGTCAAGCATAATGTCGAGCAAATCGAACTGCTTGACGCTGCTGACGATGCAGTAGTCGCACAGGTCGTTTTGAGTGGGGAAGTAACACTCCTTGCTTTGCAGAACGTGATCGACGATGGACTGCAGCGACTCGTTGACTTTGCTTTCGTCACCCCGTTTCCACGCCTGAGCCGCCTCCTGAAAATGCCGTATGAGCAGCATCGTATCCGTATAGGAACTGTACTGCAGCCGGCGCATGACCATTTCGGATACGAAGTAGGTAAAGGCGACAGAGTAGAACGAGTTGCGAGTTGCGAGTTGCGAGTTGCGAGTTTCACTTTGAACGCTATTGTCGTTTTCGTCACTTATTGCTTGCTCGTTGTTCTCTGCCAACTGCGTCAGCTTTTCTCGGACAATCCCAATGAGCTCGTCAAGCGTCTCTCCGCCGAACTCGACGACTTCGCACCCGTTGCAGCGACATTCGTCCAGCCAGGCGTAGTCCGCCCCGTAGACGAAATTGGGCATGAGAATCAGCGCGTTTTGCGGATGTTCATCCGGCGTGTAGCCGGGAACCCATTGCGGAACCGTGTCCTGAAGGAGCAGGTTTTCCGGGTCAAACGCCGCCATCCACGCCGACATAATGCTCGGTCCGTCGGAATCGTTATCGCTGAGAGTAAACTCGCACAGGTCGTAACAGGGCAGAATCAGGTATACGGAACTCATGATAGTTGACTTTAGTATTTTGTGGATTTACACGGCGCCAGCAAGGGGGACTCGGACGTATCGACAGGCTCCCATTGAACGCGATAAAACGCGCCCTCGTTTTTGGTGGAATACGGGTCGTCGGAAATTGTAACAGGAGCGGACGACGGCGCTTCGCCTTCTTTGAGGAACTCGACGCCAACGGCGATTCGGACTTCGTCCAGCTCGTCCATTTTGAACGGCTTTTCTTCCCCTTCGTAACAGACGCCAACTAAAGACGCCGTTCTTTTTTGAGGGTCGTTTTGGATTGACCATTGAATAGGTCGCCCTTCAAATCGGCTTTCAGGACATATATGGACAATCGCTCGCACTTTTCCGGCGGAAAACTCAAATCGATTGTCGTCCAGCTGCTTGACAACGCATTCACTTATCCCGTTTAATTCATAAACGATTTTAAAAGATTTCACTCGAAACGTTCGATCTTTCGGTCTGTCTTGTCCCGGCTGAAGCGAACCACGGTCGTAAAGCATGTTATACGCTGTTAAAAACCGTCTGCCGTCCTGACGCGTACGTCCCGCCGTGCTGGCAAAATCGCGACCGTTATGCAAAAAGCGCTGTTTGAAACAAACCGGATCCCCGTTGGAATCCTTCCAGTACGCGATAACGCCTCGAGCCTGAAACCAAAACGTATAGTACGACGCCGTTCCCAAACTCAATTCCTTATCCATATACGTCGTTCCCGTCATACGGAAATTTGGTCGAGCGTTGTTATAGTTTTCCGTAAACTGAACTGGCTGATCAAATGAACGCTTGAAATAAGCGGCGTATTCTTCTGGAAAGGGGATCGGATTTACGCCCGGCTCATGATCAACTCTGCCGTCATGTCTGCCGTCTTGAGACCAAAGCCCGGCGCGATATAAAAGACGAAACCAATCAGCGCGATATAAAAAATCGTGATACGCTCTGGAAAACGGTCCAGACCACTGTCTTGTTACAGGATGATAGTGTATCGCAATCATTCGCCAAACTTCGTTAAGCATGTACTGAGCCATTTCGCGGAACGATTCGTCTTTGACGTACTGCATCGCCCGTTCCAGCTCAACCAAAACGACCATCGTATACGTTGGGGAATTGTATTCCGTAAATCCGCCAATCTCTTTATAGGCGTTGATATTTCGCTCCATTCTCATTCGCGCGTATTCCAGATACTCCGGTTTGCCCAGCAGTTCCCCGCCGGCAGCGCAGACGACCGCGCCCATATAGGCGATGTTGGTATAATGGGGCTGAACGTCGCGCTTTTTAATGCACGCGCACGCCCGGTCTAAAGACGCCTTTGCCTCGTCGACGACGTCGGGCGGAAGCCGGTCAGAGTAATTCGTCAGAATCGAAATCAGCGTCGCCCCGAGGAAGTCCGCCCAGTTATAATCAATAGCCAACATCTCGTCAAACGGCTCTTCAATATACCACGGCCAGACGCCGTACGTCTTGCTGTTGGGGTCGGAATCCTGATACTTGATGACGTTTCGCAGAACTCGCGCGGCTTCCGCCTGACTTTCTTTATCTTCTTTAGAAACAAGGCGAAGCGCGTACGTCATCGCTGCGCGAGTTGACCGGACTCTCGTCCCATGTTCAAAATGGGAAATGTACCCTGTCGGGGCGTTGTGTTTTCCCCACGGAAACCCTGTTTCCGGGTCAATTTCTTGAGCGTTCGCGCTGAAACAAGCCAACAGCGCGGCGATTATTACGGTTAAACAGCAGGCAGATGGGGCGATTTTCATGGCAGGAATGGGGTTGGGGGAGGGAATAGGGAGAAATAGATGAAAGGCGGTAACGGAGCGAACAACGTGAGCGCAGTTACGCTTCGGCTAGAACCAAATATCACGATGGAGTGGTAAATATACTCGCCAAAGGCGAAATTCTATTTCCTATTCTCTATAACCTACTCCCTATTAATTGTAGTCTAAAGAGCCGCGGCGTCAAGGGGCGGTTTAATTAGAAATGCGGAATTCGGAATGCGGAATTACGTTTCGCGTTCCACTTTGGTTGAACGTGTGGTAAACTGATATTGACTCTACAAGGGATAAGCGCTATTAGTTATAAGCAATTGAGTTGCGAGAAACGAGCGCTGTCTCGCTCTCTCGCAACTCGCAACTCGCAACTCGCAACTCGCAACTTTATACCATGAAATGTCAAAAATGCCAGGAAAAGGCAACTTTCCATATTACCGAAATTATCAAAGGCGAACCCGTTGAGATTCATCTTTGCGAATACCACGCTCACGAGTATTTAATGGAAGCCAATACGGAATCGCCCGCGTTGGCAAGCGCGGCTGCGTCGCTGGCAAAGCAGATGTCTCATCACCTGGCAATGGACAAGGCGGCGGAAAAGATAAATCAGACGGACGTTATCGTCTGTCCGGTCTGCGGCGTGGCGTATTACGAGTTCCGCAACGTCGGGCGGCTGGGATGCGCCAACGACTACCAGCATTTTGCCGATCAGCTTCTGCCGTTAATCCAGCAGATGCAGGGCGCGACGGAACACGTCGGGCGCCGTCCGTCGTATTCAGGAGAACGCAGTCGATTAATGACGACCAAATACGGTTTGCGCCGACAGATGGCTGAAGCCGTCGCGGAAGAAAACTACGAGTTGGCGTCTGAACTGCGAGACAAAATCAAAGAAATCGACAGCAAGAGCCAGAATTAGCAATTGGAAAAGAGAAAGCGCGGCGGAGCGCTTTCTGATATTAAACCGCTTAGCGGTTACAAACAAAGCGTAACTGCGTTCGCTTCGCTCACTTCGTTACCGCCTTTCATTTCTTTGCGAACTTTGCTTTGCTATTATTCCGGGGGCTAACGCGCCCCGGCTCGCCAACCGCCTTTCATTATTAATCCTCTTACCCCGCCTGGTTGTGGATAATAATATCTCCGTCTTCTGTTACGTCTTCAAAGCGGACGGAAAGCTGTCGCGAGACGCCGGATTCCTGCATGGTGATGCCGTAAATTGTGTCGGCAACGGACATGGTTCGTTTGGAGTGCGAAATGCAAATAAACTGCGTGATGTTCTCAAAGCGTTTGAGAACCTGACCGAATCGGTCGGTGTTGGCTTCGTCCAAGGCGGCGTCGACTTCGTCGAGAATGCAGAACGGGCTGGGGTTCGTCTCGAACATAGCCAGCAGCAGCGCAACGCAGGTGAGCGTCTTTTCCCCGCCGGAAAGCAGGGAGATGTGCGTCAGTTCTTTTCCCGGCGGCTGAGCGATGATCTCAATTCCCGCTTCGGAGACGTCTTCGTTTTCATCTATGATGATTTCCGCCCGACCGCCGCCGAACAGGTCGCTGAACAGCCCGCTGAAATGCGTCCGCACCGCTTCGACGGTTTCCATAAACCGTTTCTGAATGCGGTCTTTGTTGGCGCGAATCTGGCTTTCGAGCATTTGCTTTGCCTTGCAGCAGTCTTCGTACTTGTTTAAGTTGACGTCGTACTTGTTCTGCAGATTTTCCAGCTCGTTGAGCGCTTCCATGTTGATGGCGCCCAGCGAGTTGATTTTGTTACGCAGCTGTTTGATTTCCGTCTGCGTTTCCGGCGAGACCTCCATAACAGCGCCGTTTTCACCCCGGTTTTCCGCAGAAAGCAGGGCGATGTCGATGTCGTAGTCGTCTTTGAGCCGCTGCGCCATGTCGGTTCGCTGATGTTCCCAGTCCGCCTTTTCCAGTTCAGACGCATGGAGCTGCTTTTCGATTTTCTGCAGCTCTTTGTTGACGTTCGTACGCTTTTGGCTGAGTTCCCGACGCTGTCCGGCGATTTTCTCGCGTCCTTTTCTCGCCTGATTGAGTTTTGCCTGTAACTCCTCTTTTTTCAAATACAGCGATGCCAGCTGCGACTGCAGAGCGAGGAACGACATTGTAACAGTCAGTTCGGCAGCCTGCTGTTCTTTGAGATGGACGGCGTTCTGGTTGATGTCCTGAACGCGCTCTTCGATCGCCTTGTCGTCCTGAGCGACAGCGTTTTTCAAGCCCTCACAGCGTTCTTCGCATTGAGCCAGCTGAACCTGAATTCTGGTCGCTTCGCGGCTGAACTGGCGTTTGACTTCGTCGATTTTATCGGATTCGTCACGCAGTTGCTGAGCGGTCGTTTCCAGCTCGGACAGCGCCAGCTGATTCGTTTTCTTTTCTTCGATGGTTTTCGCCAGCGCGACTTCGGTCGTTTGACGATCCTGCTCGTCCTGCGTCATGGAATGGACGATTTCCTCTTTGCGGCGCATGGCTTGCAAATAGCGTTCTTCCAGAGCGGTGAGCTGATTGACCGCGTCCGAGACTTTGGTTCGAATCTTGCGGAGCTGATCTTTGTGCGATTCCAGACTTTGATCCCGTTTGGTCGCAGCGTCTTCCAGCTTTTTCGCCTCTTCCAAAAGGACGGAGTACTGATTGTCGAGTCCCTTGAGTTCCTTCTTCTTTTGATCCAGCTCGCTTCGCCGGGCAATCGACCCCGCCGCGTTGTGACGCTCTCCGCAGGTAAACGAGCCGTCCGCGCCGAGGCGTTCTCCCGCCAGCGTTACGTAATTGAGCGGTTCCGGAACCGTCGTTGACAGAGAAAACGCGTCCTGCGCCGTTTCGACAATCCAGGTCGTGCCCAGCAGACGCCGAACCAGCGGATGATACTTTTTATCCGCCTGAACGAACTGATCCGCTCTGCCGACGACGCCGGGTCGCCCTTCCAGATTGACGCTGGGAATCGGGTTGGAAAACAGACCGTCCATCCAGATAAACCCAACGCGCCCTTTGAGGCTGACGTCTCCGGAATTGAGCGCGGAAATAAACTTTTGCGACTTCTTCCCGACAACCAGATATTCCGCCATCGGACCCAGCGCGATTTCAATCAGTCCCGCCGCGTCGACGCCGACTTGCATCATGTCCGCCGCCAAGCCGATAATTGACCCGTAGGGGCCTTCCGGATCCTGCTTGGCTCTGGACAGGGCGTCTTTCAAGCCGGGGTTGAGTTCGTCACGTTTGTTTTGAAGCTCTTCCAGCAGCCCGACGCGTTCCAGCAGCGCAGTGCGGCGCATGCCCAGTTTGTCGAGAACCGCTTTACGGCGCTGGAACTGTTCGAGAATGTCGTCCAGCTGCTGCTGAAGTTCCTGAACGCGTTCCTCGCACGTCTCTTTTTCGTCGTTGAGCTGGTCTGCAAGCTCCGTTGCCGCTTCCTTTTCCGCCGCGCTTTTATCCAGTTCCGCCTGAGCGTCTTCCAAACGCTGCTGGTCGCTGCGCCGATGTTCCGCCTTGGCTTCCAGCTGACGCTCCAGAGAAGAAATCTCGTTTGTCAGCGCGGCAACCGTTCGAGTCTTTTCGAGAGCCGCGTCGCGATTCTTTTCGTTTTGCGCTTCGATTTCGTCCGCCTGCTTTTGCAGCTGAAGCTGTTTCGCCTGAGCGTCCGCGCGCAGAGACGACAACTCTTCCTTTTGCTGTAACGCCTGAACGTATTCCTCATACGTTTTGTTGCGGCGCTGTGACTGTTCCGCAGTTCGAGCGGTCAGTCGAGCGGTTAAATCCTGGTATCGGCTTTCCTGCTGCTGGATTTCGTCCAGACGCCGAATCTGGTTTTCTGCGTTCGTTTGACAGGACGCGATTTGCTCTCGGACGTCTGAATAGTTGTTTTCCTGTTCCAGAACCTGGCTGTCGAGTTCCGACAGCGTCGATTCAATCCCGGCGATTTCCTTTTCCAGTTCCGCCAGCTGGGACTGAAGTTCTTCTTCCTGCTGACGAATGCCGGCGAATCGGGCGTCGTGCGCTTCGATTTTTTGAGTCAAATTGTTCCAGTCGACAATTCCCGCCTCGGTGCGAAGAGCCTGCAGACGATGCGTGTACTCGCTGTATCGCGCCGCCTTTTCCGCCTGACGTTTGAGACTTTTCAGACGCCCTTCCTGCTCGGTAACGATGTCTTTAAATCGATTGAGATTAAAGTTCGTCCGCTCCATGGCTTTGAGGGAATCGTGAACCATGGCGTTGTACCGGCTCACGCCCGCCGCCTCCTCGAAAATGGCGCGGCGCTCCTTGGGGCTGGACTGCAGCAGCGCGTCCACTCGCCCCTGTTCGATAATACAGTACGCCTGCGTGCCGATGCCCGTCCCAGCCAGAACTTCCCGAATGTCTTTTAATCGACAGGTTTGACGGTTGATCAGATACTCCGATTCCCCCGAACGCATTACCCGGCGGGTGATTTGCAGCTCGGACGCGTCGAAATGGAACCTGCCGTCGGAGTTGTCGAACGTGAGCGTAACTTCCGCCGTGTTCATCGGCTTTCGACCCGGCGCGCCGGCAAAGATTACGTCCGTCATCTCCTTTCCGCGCAAAGACTTGACTTTCTGCTCGCCCAGAACCCATTTTATCGAGTCAACTACGTTAGATTTGCCGGAACCGTTCGGACCAACGACGATAGTAATGCCGTCCGAAAATTCGAACCGCGTCTTATCGGCGAAACTTTTGAATCCGGTCAGTTCCAGGCTTTTAAAAATCATGCTGCGGAAAGAAAACGTCAAACAGAGCGTCAGAACCGGGATAAAAAGAATTCAGCGCTGATTAAATCCCGATTTTTGAAACCCTGTTCAGGGAAAATAATATTATTCTTATAGATATATACAGCAAATAAGAAAAACTGTCAAGAGAAAAAAAGGGAGTAGGGAATAAGGAGTAGGGAATAGATGAAAGGCGGTAATGGCGCGACCAACGGGAGCGGAATTACGCTTTGAACCGCGCAGCGGTTCAATATTAGTAGCCGTGGGTTTTACCCCACGAAGGCAGTAGAGTAGGGCGCCTCGACTTGCCGAAGCGTCTTTTATTCAACGACTACTTGACAAGTTGAATGTTTTGAGTATATTTAAAACAAATGATAATAATTAATAATGGAACTTCTATAGTCGTAAACTTTTAGTATTTATCTTGCTGGATGTAAAACGTCTGGATAACGCTATCAGATTACGGTATTTTACAAAACGCTCAAACGTCAGCGATTTTGTTTTAGAAGCGTCCAGAACAATCCCATTCGGAGCAACCAAACATGACCAGCGAAGAACAAAAAAAATTCTCGGTTGAACAGTGGAAGTTCATCATCTTTAGCATGATCGTCTATATGTTCTTTTACGTTACGCGTAAGAACCTGTCGATGGCGCAGGTGGAGATGTTTGAAGACGGCGTGATTACCAAGTACGCGATTGGAATCATTCTTACCGTTCACGGTCTTCTTTACGGCGTAAGCCGTTTTGTAAACGGGTTCTGGGCGGACAGACTCAACGGACGAATTTTCATGGCAATCGGCTTGGCTCTGACTGCGCTGATGAACTTCATGTTTGGCAGCTCGCCTGGAATGGAAGGACTTATCACTCTTACCTGGGGAGATTATAAATGTTCTTTAAATGCTGTTAATATCGCCGCAGTCCTGTTTGGGATTTTCTGGGTAATTAACGGCTGGACGCTGGGCATGGGGTTCCCCGCCTGCGCGAAAATGCTTACACACTGGATTCATCCCAAAGAACTGGCAACCAAAATGGCGATTTGGAATACGTCTCACAGTTTCGGCGCCGTGTTGGCTCTGGGGCTTTGCTCGCTTATTCTTGGTCCGCTGGGTCTGAACTGGCGTTGGTGCTTCTGGGTTCCAGCAGCGTTGGCGGCAGCGGCAACCGTTTTCTGCTTCTTCTGTGTCAAGGATTCGCCTACTGAAGCCGGCGTTCCTGAACTCGAAATTGAAGCGGCTGCGACGCATAAACCGTCCTCAGAAATCACAACGGCAGACCGTCGTCGTCTTGTTTTCGGAAACAGAGTAATCTGGCTGGTCGCGTTGGCAAACTTTTTCGTATACATCGTTCGATTCGGGTTCCTCGATTGGGGACCGACGTTCCTGAAACAGTTCAAGGGCATTCCCGTTTCCAAAGGCGGTTTGATGATTATCGCTTTTGAGTTGGCGGCTGTAGTCGGCACAATTTTCGCCGGGTGGATTACAGACAAGGCGTTCAAAGGACGCGGCGTCAGAACGTGCGTCATTTGCATGCTTTGCGCCGCTCTGTTTTCATTCGGTTTTTGGATTTTACCAAATGGGGGAACGGAAATGCGATTTTCTGTAGCTGAATCCAATCAACCGCAAGCGTCTGAAGTTAGATCTCTATTAAAAGACTTTGACGAAAATATTTCCGTTAAATATCAGCAGTCAGAGAACGAAACGCCAGAGTTGGTTTTGTATACTGTCTTCACCGACGAAGAACTTAACGGCGTCAATGTCGATTTGAAGAGTATTAAAAATGCAAAGAAGCGAGCCCGAGAAGCGAAGGCTCTCGCAAAGAAAAAGGAAAAACTGACAATTTATACCGATAGAGACAAAGATGAGAAAGAAAGAATTAGAACGATCCATAAAACTAAAGAAGGGGAAGAGATAAAGACGGTCTACAAGACCATCGATAGAGAAGAGATAAAGACGGTCTATAAGGATATTGAAGCTTTCTTTACCGACAAGCTGAATAAGGAATTTCCCGATTCTCATGTCGTCCTTCAGTCAAGTCATGAACCAAAGCCAGCGCCGATTTGGCTGGTAACCTTGCTGCTCATGGGAGCCGGGTTCTTCATTTACGGACCGCAGGCGTTAATCGGCATTGTGGCGGCTAACCAGGCAACCAAAGAAGCCGCGGCTATGGCAAACGGATTTACCGGCATTATGGGCTACGCTTCCACAATCGTTTCCGGCATCGGCATTGCATTTATCCAGGTTCATTACGGCTGGGGCATTGCTCTGGGCTCAATTGCCGTCTTTGCTCTTATCGGCATGGTTCTCTTCGCTATGGCGTGGAACGCTAATGCAACCGGTTACAAAACCGATTCCACAGAAGAAGAGTTAGTTAAAGTCGCAGAAGAGAACGAGTAGTTAAAACGGGGAACGAGATTCATCATGGCATACGAATTGAGTAAAAAAAAGGCGTTTGTCTGCGACCTGGACGGGACTCTGTTCATGGGCGCCAACCCAATTCCGCCGGCTGTGGATTTTGTTATTCGTACAACAAAAAGCGGACGGTTTCGGTTCTTCTTTTTGACGAATAACACCTCAAAGAACCCGTCAGAATATCTCAAAAAGATCAGCGGGGCGGCGATTCCCGTAGACGAGAGTCAGATTCTCACCCCGCTCATTACGCTGGAAAGCTACATCCGTCAAAAGGGATATAAATCCGTTTATCTCGTTTCAACAGAAGCGGTTAAACAACACATGACTCAGCGTCTGGCAGACGCAGGCGTAACGCTGGAATACGACCCGGAAAAGAACGAACTCATCGCGCTGACCTACGACAAGGAACTGACCTACGAAAAGCTGCGCCGCATTACCGCGTTATGGAATATGCGTAACGGGGGCAATAAAGCGGTCGGTTTGCGAGCTATCGAAGGCGCTCCGGTCGATTTTGTCGCAACGCACCCGGATAATTGCTGTCCGTCGGAAGAGGGTCCGATTCCAGACGTTGGCGGAATGTTGAAACTTCTGGAAACGACCAACGGTATGAAGCCGTCGCACGTTTTTGGCAAGCCGTCTCCGACGCTGCTGGAGCCGGTTCTGGCGAACTTCAAAAAGGAAGAAATTACCGTCGTGGGCGATCGGTTGTACACAGACAAAGCCATTGCCGACAACGCTGGCGTAGACTTCATCTGCGTCCTGTCGGGCGAAACGACTCTTGCCGATCTGGAAAAATACCAGGGAACGCCGCCAGCGCTGACGCTCAACCATTTCGGCGAAGTCGAGCAGTATTAAAATGTAACAGGAGAATATCGAGCGATATTCCTTTGCTAATAACTTTAAGGTGATAACTATGAATGACGTAATAATCGTGGGCGCGGGCGTAGTGGGCTGTTCCATCGCGCGCTGCCTGTCCCGCTACGAGCTGGACGTACTCGTTCTGGAAGGAAAAGAAGACGTCGCCTCCGGGGCGTCCAAGGCAAACAGCGCAATCGTTCACGCCGGGTTTGACGCCGAGCCGGGGTCAAACAAGGCGAAATACAACGTTCGCGGAAACGAAATGTTCGAGCAAACCTGTCGCGAGCTTCACGTTCCGTTTATCCGCAACACGTCGCTGGTCGTTGCGTTCTCGGACGAGGAGCTGCCCAACCTTCAAAAGCTGTACGACCGGGGCATTCAAAACGGCGTAAAAGAACTGAGAATTATCGACCGCGACGAGCTTCGCGCGTTGGAGCCAAACGTCAGCAAAGAAGCCGTTGCGGCTCTGCTGGCGCCGACAGGCGGAATTTGCTGTCCGTACGATCTCACGTTCCGAACGGCGGAAAACGCGGCGGCAAACGGCGTGAAATTCCTCTTTAATAAACCCGTCAAAACGGTCAAGCCGGAAGACGGATTCTGGACGCTTGTAACAGAAGACGGCGAAACGTTCCAGGCGCGCGCGATTGTCAATGCCTCGGGCGTCAGTTCCGCGTTTTTGAACAATCAGGTCAGCGCGACAAAATACAACATTCAGCCCCGCCGCGGCGAGTACGTCATGCTCGACAAGTCCGAAAAGGACTGCTTCAAGGCAACGATGTTTCAGTGTCCCGGTCCGATGGGAAAAGGCGTTTTGGTTTCTCCCACGGTAGACGGCACGATTATCGTCGGTCCGACTAGCGAAGACATCGACTCCCCAGACGCAACGGAAACGACCGCGTTCGGCTTGGATAAAATGCGTCGTCTTTCCACCCGCATTTGGACGGAGATTCCGTTCCGCAAAGCGATTACGACGTTCAGCGGCATCCGGGCGCACGAAACGACCAAACACGACTTCGTTCTCGGAGAAGCGCCAGACGCGCCGGGCTTTTTCAACGCGTTGGGCGTAGAATCCCCCGGTTTGACGTCCGCCCCGGCAATTGGCGTAGATTTGGCGCAGGAAGTTGCAACCAAACTCGGCGCGAAGAAAAAGGAGACGATTTCAGACGACGTCAGCGACTGGCCCCGCGTTCGCGAGCTTTCTCCCGACGAACTCAACAAACTCATCGAGAAAGACCCGCGTTACGGGCGCATTATTTGTCGGTGCGAAACGATTAGCGAAGCGGAAATTCGCGCCAGCATCCGCTGCCGGGTTGGGGCAACGACAATCGACGGCATTAAACGACGAACTCGCGCCACGATGGGGCGATGTCAAGGCGGATTCTGCACGCCGCGTCTGATTGAGATTTTAGCGGACGAGTTGGGCGTTCCGCAGGAACAGATTACAAAAGCCGGCGGAGAGTCTCTGATGGTTCTTTCCCGTCTTTTCCCGGAGGATAAATAATATGAATCAGGAAATTGATGTATTGGTTATCGGAGCTGGGCCGGCAGGTCTTGCCGCGGCTGCGGCGGCTCGAGAAGCGGGCTGCGAAAACGTGTTGATTCTCGAACGCGACGACGCCCCCGGCGGAATTCTTCAGCAGTGCATTCACCCCGGATTCGGCTTGCACCGATTCAAGGAAGAACTCACCGGGCCGGAATACGCCCAGCGGTTTATCGACCGCGTCAAGGAATTGAACATTCCAATTCAATGCCGAACGATGGTTTTGGATGTAACAGAAGATCGTCAGGTTACAGCGGTCAGTCCGGAACAAGGCGTTCAGGTCTTTAGCGCCAAGGCGATTGTCCTGGCGATGGGCTGTCGGGAACGAACCCGCGGCGCGCTGATGATTCCCGGAACGCGCCCTGCTGGCGTCTATTCCGCCGGAACTGCTCAGCGTCTGGTCAATATGGAAGGACTCATGCCCGGCAAACGCGTTGTTATTTTAGGATCCGGCGACATCGGCTTGATTATGGCTCGCCGCATGACCTTTGAAGGCGCAAAAGTGCTGGCGTGCGTCGAACTGATGCCCTATTCCAGCGGTCTGAAACGAAACATCGCGCAATGCCTTAACGATTTCGACATTCCGCTGCTGTTAAGTCACACGGTAACGGAAATCCGCGGGAAAGAACGCGTCGAAGGCGTTACAGTCGCTCAAGTGGATGAAAAACGCCGCCCCATTCCCGGTACGGAACAGTACTTTGAATGCGATACGCTCCTGCTGTCCGTCGGCTTGATTCCGGAAAACGAGCTGTCGCTCAAAGCCAACATTCCGCTTTCGCCTGTTACAAGCGGTCCGACGGTTGACGATTCCATGCAGACGGAAATTCCCGGCATCTTCTCTTGCGGCAACGTCCTTCACGTTCACGATTTGGTGGACTACGTCAGTCTGGAATCGGAAACGGCTGGTCGAGAAGCGGCTCGATTCGCGGCGCAAACGACTCAGGAAACGCCGACGTACACCGTTGTCAAAGACGGGTTCGGCGTTCGCGGCTGCGTTCCCCAGCGGATTCGCAGCAAAGGTGCAGAAGACAAAGTTGCCGTCTCGTTCCGTCCTGCTGACGTGTACCGAAAAGCGACCTGGCAGATTCGCGCCGGAGAAAATATCCTGCTTAAACGACGCGCCATGATTTTAACGCCTGGAGAATCTCAGCGGGTGGAACTGCCCCGAGAACAGTTTGTCGGCGTTGACGAGGTTACAGTAGAAGTTGTGTTGGAGGAAAAGAAATGATTTGCATCGGCTGCCCAATGGGTTGTGAATTAACCGTAACAAAAAACGAAAACGGCGAACTTGTAGTTGAGGGGGCGACCTGCGCCCGCGGAAAAGCCTACGGCATTCAGGAAACGATTGCCCCGGAACGAACCGTTACAGCGTTGGTTGCCGTCGAAGGCAAACGACGCCCCTTGAGCGTCAAAACCGCTCAACCGATTCCGAAGGGAAAGATCTTTGACGCTCTGGAAAGCTTGCAAACCGTCCGAGTGAAAAGCCCCATTAAAATCGGCGACGTCGTTCTTCTCAACGTCTGCGACACCGGCGTCGACGTCGTCGCAACGGAAAACCTGTAAACGAAACGAACGATTTAGGCGAGCCACGGGTGTAAACCCGTGGGTGTGAGCGTAGAGAACGTAACGGCAAAGAAATCTCACGCAAAGTACGCAAAGTTCGCAAAGTAATCAATTGGTGAACGCTTTGCGGCGGAAGCCTCCAATAATCTCTTTCGCAGGAAAGCCCGCTTGAACAGCTGGTTCGCGGACATCCTGTCCGCCAAAGGAAACAAGTCCCGCTCAAACCCTCCGCCGCAGCCGAAAATCTCCTCGGGTCGCGGACAAAGTCCGCCATATACGACATAAACCCTTACTATTTTCTCTATTTTCTCAAAATCTTTCACTTTTTTCAAAAAAATTCAGTTTACCGCTTTAAATTTGTAAAATTGAGTGTATAATGTAATTAATGTAATAAAGCGATATTATTTTTGCGTCGTGGCGTACCGCAGCAAAATTCGTTTAAATAACCGTTACCAGTTTTACCCAAATAGCAGGAGTAAAATTATGGCGAATCTTTATACCCGTTTATCCTCCCCTTCCCGCATATTAACGCGCGGGCTTTTAGGTCTTTTTGTATTAGTCCTGTTTTGCTCTTTTGCGAAAGCGGATGGCATCGCCGACGGCTTTATTCACGGATACGGGTTTGACAACACCTATTCCGATCTGACCGGGTCAAATTCAGGAAGAACTATGACAATCGGTTCAGGAACTATTTCCTTCACGAACGACGGTTTTATCGGCCAAGCGGTTTCAATGCAAAATAAAGGTTACGTTCGAATGGAAGACGCGTACAAAACCGCTTTTGGACTTGCCGATGGCAAAAATGGAAAAATGACATTTTTGTGCTGGTATAATCCCTCAAAATTCGTTACTGATGGAAATCCTTTAACAACAAACAAAGACTGGACAAAAGGGGTTAACGCCGGTCTTATTATAGACGCTCAGAACAAGGGCGCCAGCGGTTTGCGCTATAACCTCGGCGACGGTAAAGACGCGCTCAATATTAACCCCAATCCCGCCGTCCCTTCAGTCGTTAACGAGTGGCAGTTTGTTGCAATTACTGTGGATTTATCGACTAATCAGGCGAAATTGTATTACGGAACGGCAGACGGTACGCTTGAACTTAAAGGCTCTGGAAATACAAGCAGCATTGACTCTCTTTTTACCGACAAGAATTATTGGTTTTTCGGCATTGATTACTCAGGCAATCATTATTTCAATGGCCGTATAGACGAAGCGGGGTTTTGGAATCGCGCGCTGTCGTTTGACGAAATCAATCAGGTTTATACAGCGCAGAAAGCTGGAACGTCGTTGGCAAGCCAGGTACATTTGGCGGCGGCTGCAACAACAATCCAGGGAGGCAAGTTTACAGACGTTTCAACGTGGGCGAACGGCGTCGCTCCCAGCGTTGACGCCACAGTCGTAATCAGTAATGCCGTTACATCTGATTCGAGAACGTTCAACGGCGACGCTGTTATCATCTCAGAAGGCTCTTTAGCCGCTGCCGGCTGCGTTTATGTCGGGCACAGCAACGACGGCGTCGCCAAACTGACAATCAACGCCGGCGAGAACGTTTTCAGCGGAACAGCGCACAACAGTCTCAACAGTTCTTTGATTATCGGATACGAAGGGGGAGTTGGCAAATTTATTCTTAACGACGGTACGGTAACAACTTCTGGATATACGTATGTTGGCCACACCACGACCGAGGGATCAGAGTTTATTCAAACTGGCGGTACGTTCAATTCAGGCAATAATATCGGTCTGGCGTATTACGCCAATGAAGTTGGCTCTATATCGATTTCCGGCGGAGAAATGAACGTAAACGGAGCAATTCGTATCGGCCTTGGAGCGAATTCAACCGGACTGATGACCGTGTCCGGCGGTAAAGTTACAACAATAAACTTTCAACTTGGACTCGCTGACTCTGGCGACGCTGCAAAACTCGAGATTACAGGCGGCGTTGTGGAAGTTACCGGCGCTATATACGGCTCAGGCGGCGTCAATTCTGGAAATCTTTATGTTTCCGGAACGGGTCAGCTGGCATTCAATTCCGCGACCACAGACGCCGGCATTCGTGAATTGACGTCGTTCCAGATTGAAGGCTCCGGAGCAGACGGAACTGGCGCGCTTTTATTCAAACAGAGTTTAACAGGCGCTTCTCCCATTACGCTTACCGGCAACACAACGATTGGCATTGAACCCGAAGCGACGTTTACTCAAACCGAGGCGATTACCGAAACCCAACCCTGTTCTTTGACCGTAACAGGCGGCGGAACGTTGATTCTGTCAGAAGTTCCCGAATATACAGGTTCAACCACGATTGAAACTGGAACGCTGGTTCTTTCAGCAGGCGGAACGCTCAACAATCTTTCTGGCGGAAGTATTGGCGAGAACGATCAGGTTGTTCCCGCAACGCTGATTGTAAACGGCGATTTGACGCTCAATAACGACGCTGCGTCAACGTATATCGGGGCGATTACAGCAGATACAATCACAATAAATTCCATAAATAACGCTGCTTTAAAACTTTACTCAGACGCTAATAATAAAGTTTCAGCTGACAGCTTGACGGTTTCTTCCGGCGAGTTGGATTTCAAAGGTTACTTTGAAGGCAGTATTGAAATTATTAACGGTACGATTTTTTCGCCTGGCAATTCCGTCGGCGAGTCGTCGTTCGGCGGCGGGTTTATTCTCAGAGACGGCGCAACGTTGTTGCTGGAAGTTGGGAAAGACGGCGACAATATTATTTCGTCTGACATTCTCAATGTTGCAGGCGTTACAACGTTTGAAGATGGTTCTATTATCAAAATTGCGTTGGATTCCAGCTATGAGAATAACTTTGAAGACGGCGACGAAGCAACTATTAAACTCCCGTCTGGAATTCTCGGAACCAACGGAAACGTGCTTGATGAGGGACTGGTTAATCTTCTTTTTCAGTCGAGCATGTTTGATCTGGTTGGGTACAATCCAGAATCAGGCTATTTGACAGTCGTCTATTCAGCCCAAGCTGATGGCGCAGGCGTTCCGGAACCGTCGACGTGGGCGCTATTAGCGCTTGGCGCGGCAGGACTGATGTTCTGGCGAAAACGGAAGAATTGAAAGGCGGTAACGGAGCGAACGCAGTGAGCGTAGTTACGCTTTAATCGTAAAAGAATAACGCTAAAGCGGGAGGAAACTCCCGCTTTTTTGTTGCGAGCTGCGCTCGCGATCCGAGAAGGTTTTCGGTTGCGTCGTTGACTTCGACCAGCGCTTTGCGTAATTGCTAATTGCTAATTGAAAATTGCTAATTCGCTCACGGCGGGTCGTAGCCGCCGGGGTTCCACGGGTTGCAGCGCAGAATTCGCCAGATTCCCTTAAGCGTTCCTTTGATCGGTCCGTACTTCTGAACTGCTTCAATAAAATACTGGCTGCACGACGGTTCAAACCGGCACATGTCCGGCAGACAGGGGCTTATCCATTTCTGATAAAAGCGAACGCAGGCAATGAGAAATTTGGAAATCATGACGGCTCGCCCTCCAACGGCTTGGGGGCTTCTGGCTCCGTAACGGACGGCGCGGCGGGCGACGGCGTGTCGTTTTTCATTCTAAGCTGAAACAGCTTTTCCGACGCCCGTTTTACGCAGTATTTCAGCGACTTGCAGATTTCCTTGAAGTTCGGCTCGACGTCCGTTTTTTTCGGGATGACGATAAAGTCGATTCCCGCCGCGATTTCCGGGGTAATATCCGCTCTGTTCTCATTTTGAGCGGTTTTCAAAACGACGCCGGCGAACTCGCTCTGCTGGAGTCGAAACGCCTCGCGAATGATTCGCTTCCATCGGTTGCGGGCGTGCGCCTTCCCGACTTTCTTCGATACGCTCAAACCCAAGCGCGGGTATCCCAAATCGTTCCTTGCCGCATACACAAGCAAAACGCCGTTGTTATACGCCGTCTTGACGCTGTATATTCGCGTAAAATCCAGCTGACGCCGGACGTGCTGCGATTTCGGAAAGGAATAATTGGGAGTCATGATTTTAGTTGCGAGTTGCGAGTTGCGAGGCGGCGAGGCGCCGCTCCCAGTCCGCGCTACCGCGCGAGACGTATTATAATCGCTCCCGTTGGTCGCTTTGTTAAATCTTTACTATTGCCTACTGCCTACTGCCTATTGCCTTCTCATCACCAGCGCATATTTGATCTGGGGTTGGTTCGATAGCCGTTTTCGGCTTTTTCAGCCAGGTCTGCCAGTTCGTCTGTAACAATATCCGGCAGAATGATTTTCGGGTCAACAAACAGGTCGCCTGCCGGGGCGCCTTTTGCGGACGGAACGCCCATGCCTTTCATTCGCAGTCGTTTGCCGCTGGACGTTCCTGCTGGAATCGTCAACGCGACGGTTCCCTTTGGAGTGGGGACGTCAACTTTCGCGCCGTTGATTGCTTCGCCGAGCGTAATCGGCAGGCTGATAAGCAGGTCGTTGCCCTGTCGGGTAAAATAGGGGTGCGGCAGGACGTGAACGGTAATAATCAGGTCGCCGGGCGTCCCGCCCATCAAGGACGGTTCACCCTGTCCGCGCAGACGAATCTTTTTTCCGTCTGCAATGCCGGCAGGAATTGTAATTTCCAGCGTCTTGCTTTGTCCATTGGACATGAAATAGTTTACGCTCTGTTTTCCGCCGTTAATAGACAACTCAAACGGAATGGTAATTTCAGAATTGACGTCTTCTCCGCCTGCAGGACCGGCTTGACGCCGACCGCGTCCGCCAAACATGGAGCCGAAATCGAACCCGCCGGGGCGTCTGCCGCGACCGAATCCACCGCCAGCGTATCGACCTAAAATATCGTTGAGGTCGAATTCCTGACCGTTCATATTGAACGTTCCGTCGCCAAACCCGCCGAACCCTCCGCCGCCGGGCGCGCCCTGGAACTGTTCGTAATTCGCGCCGAACTGGTCGTACTTTTTACGCTTTTCTTTGTTGTTTAGCGTGTCGTACGCTTCCTGAACTTCGCTGAACTTTTTTGACGCGTCCTTGTCGTCCGGGTGCAAGTCCGGGTGGTACTTGCGCGCCAGTTCGCGGTACGCCTTTTGAATATCTTTCTCTGACGCGTCCTTTGGAACGCCGAGTACTTCGTAATAATTTCTTGCCATATATGCCTCTTATATAAAAAGTCGAGTTGAGTCTCTGTTGTTTGTGAGTTAGGAGTTAGGAGTGAGTAGTGAGGAGTTCGCAAAGCGATTAACTACGTGAATCTCTCCGTCTGGCTTTTAGGTTCGCCTGTCGGCGAACTGCGTAATTCCGTTCGCTGGCGCGAACTCCATTACCGCCTTCCATCCATTCCCTATTCCCTACTCCCTATTCCCTAAAAACCGGGCAGACGTCAAACCATTGCCGGTCGTCCTGCTGTTCCATCCAGTCGAACGCCTGTTCCGGTCCCCACATTCCGGACTCGTAGAACGACAGCGGCGGAACGCCGGAGTCCCACGCCTGCTGAATCGGATCGATTACAGACCAGGCAAGCTCTACTTCGTCCGCCCGGGCGAACAAGCTCGCGTCGCCCTGAATGACGTCCAGCAGCAAACGCTGGTACGAATCCGGGATTGCAACAGAAAGACCGGACTGGAAATTGAAGTCCAGGCTGGTTTGACGCATTGCCATGCCGGCGTCAGGCGTTTTTGTCTGAAAATACAGTTTAATCCCTTCCGCCGGTTGAATTTGTAATACGAGTTTATTCGATTCCGGGTTCACATTTTTTTGCGAGTCAAATATAAAATGCGGCGGCTTTTTGAACTGAATCACAATCTGCGTCGTTCGGCACGACATCGCCTTTCCGGAACGAAGATAAAACGGGACGCCCTGCCAACGCCAGTTCTCCAGATAGAACTTGACAATCCCAAACGTGGCGGTTTGCGAACGAGGATCGACGTCCGGCTCGTCCCGGTACGTTCTGTACTGACTTCGCAGCGAGTCTGTCGCCGCCGACTGCATCGTCATGGGGCGAATCGCCCGAAGGACTTTGACTTTTTCGTCTCGAACCGTATCCGGATCAAACCGCGACGGAGCTTCCATCGCCGTCAAAATGAGCAGCTGAAGGAGATGGTTCTGGAACATGTCTCGCAGAACCCCGGACTTCTCGTAATACCCGGCGCGACGCCCGATAATCGTCTCTTCCGCCGCGGTAATCTGGACGTGGTCGATATAATTGCGATTCCAGATCGGTTCAAAAATCGTGTTGGCGAACCGCAGCACCATAATGTTGGCAACGGTTTCTTTGCCGAGGTAATGGTCGATTCGATAAATCTGGGTTTCGTCAAACCACTGATGAATAAACGCGTTGAGCGCAATCGCCGACGCTCTGTCCGTTCCAAACGGCTTTTCGAGGACAATCCGCCGCCAGGACGCTGCGTCCGACTGCTTCGCCATGCCGGCGCGCCCGAGCTGTTCAACAATGGTTTGATACGTCTGCGGAGCCATCGCCAAATAGAACATTCGTCCTGTTGGCGCAGAGCCTTCCAGTTGCGACAGAAACGCGTCTAACCGAGTGAACGTCTCGGACAGGTTGACGTCGCCGGGGAAATACTCGACCAGCTGAGAGAACAGCGACCATTTCGACTCGTCAAACCCGGATTCCGAAAACTGCGCAGTCGTACCCTGCAGCTTGTCCCGCCACGCCTGAGACGTCATTTCAGACCGGGAAACGCCGACAATGCGCGTTCCGTCCGGCAGACGCCCTTTGCAATACAGATTAAACAGCGCCGGAATGAGCTTTCGACTCGTTAAATCCCCGCTGGCTCCGAAAATGACAATTGTTTGACCCATGATGATTCTTTCGTGGTAAGTGGTTGACGACAAACTGGCGGTTTCTCGCTTTTTGTTTATATATAGTATACTTCCCTTTTAAGATTTTACAATACGGGTCGAGAGAATTAGAAAACAGACGCGAAGCGTTCCGCTAGAACCGCGTTAGCGGTTCAATATTAATAGCCGTGGGTTTTAACCCCATAGGTATCAACTTAAGAGGAAACAATTATTGCTTGTAATAATTGCCTTTTATTGAGACGGTCATACAATAAGGGGTCTGTTATTCGTGTATTACGTTTAGGATTTTCGAACATAAACGTGATGGTTTGTTTGAT
>JAZMZV010000110.1:0-5518 GCA_045586185.1 Thermoguttaceae bacterium
ATCCGACTTGAAACTTATTTTTATCGCCGCAAGTATCGTTGGAACGTCCGCGAAGAAAACAGACAGCCCCGCCGCTAAAGCTTGTGAGGCGACGATAGAAGCGAGCATACTTTTTCCGACGCCAGGCGCTCCGTGAATATACATGCCCACGTTTTCTTCGAGCACTTTTTTTGCGGCGTCGATTGCTTTTGCGTTGCCCGCATGTTTCACATAGTCGTTCGCGTTTATGTTTCTGAATCGTGCGGGTATCTGCGCGTAGCGTTGCCCCGCTTGTCGGCGTTGCTTTGCCATTTGTTTTTTTTTCAATGGACAGCTACCGTATCTGATAAATGCCGTGTCGCCGTCGATGGTGTAGCTTGCGACTATGTACTTGTCGAAGGTTTTTTCGCAGTATTGACCGTTGCAAGCGGCACAGTATTGGTTTGTTACGATAGCTTTTGCGACTGCTTTTGCGTCGAATTTGTTTAAGTGCGGATATTTTCGGGTCGTCGCTTCGTATGCTTCGTCAAGTTCAGACGATCCGTCGCCTTCAATGTGTTTTTCCGCCGCGATTGACTTCGTGATATTCTGCAGACCAATCATTTTTAAAAAAATCTCCTTTCCGCTGTGGCTGTGGCTGTGGCTGTGGCTGTGGTGTACGCGCGCGCGTATTATTGGAATTGAAAGTTGGCGGGCTTGTTGGCGGGCCTGTTGGCGGGCCTGTTGGCGGGCCTGTTAATGTCCAACTGTATTCGGCCTCATTGTGACTGTCGGGAATATTACAAACGGCGATGACGCCACCGTTTATAAGCTCTTGGATTGCTCTTCGCAATCCGCTATCGCTTCGGTAGTTCATCGCCGCAAGTAACGTTCGTTTCGACAGCTTAAGCGTATTCGGCCAGTGTGCCTCGTCGAACATCCGCAAGAATTCATGTCCGATGGCACGCGTGATAAGCGGGGGCCGGTGTTGTGTGACCCACAATTTGTAAGCCGACCACGCCGCGTAGAATTTGCCGCCGCTGTCCTTCGCCATCAGAAACGCCAGCCGTTCGATTCAAGCAGTTTTATCAAGCCGACTTGGAAATCTCTGTTGCACGCCGCGCCGCGCCCTCTTACGAAAATGAAGGCGAGATAGTGGCGTTCGTTCGTGAATACGTCCGTGTACGGCAGAATAGCCGCAGGGACAATTGTGACGTTGGTCAGTTGGTTTTCTTCAACTTTCCTCGTCAGGAATTCGGACTCGTATTCCGCCGAATAGAGACTATCGACTTTTTTCATCAGCGTCCACGAGAAAGAAGATTTGTTTTTTTTCGACATGGTTACAGCCTCCAAAGAAATTTTTGGTCTGTCTGTCCTTGTCGGTGAGCCGCATCTTCACGGCTATGATTGCTTACGGTTCGAGGTCGTCTGCGCCGTAACGCGTTCTCGTCACTTTGTAAAACTCAAGCTCGACGTCTGTGGTCGTCCAGGGGTTGTCGTCTCTCATTTCGGGCGATACCAACGTCCCGCTAAGACTGCCGATAGCATCGCGCCAACTTGTCGGCTGGAAGAAATCTGCCGGTAAAGTCGCTGACCCGCCGCTTGCGGGTTCTCTGCTATTCAAGTACGCGTCGCGGAATTCGCCGAAAGCTTCCAAAACCCGGGTCGCCTCTTCGCCTTCGCCGGGAACGCCGGGCAATGCAACTGCTCTTTCCGCTGTCGCTGTGTCTCGTGCAAGAGAGAAAATGAGGCGCGTTTCGTTGTTTTCTGTGTAAGTTGCCATCAGCCTTCACCTCCTGTAGTCGTCGACAGCATGTCTGCGTTTCGCGTGATTTGCAAGCTTTCGATTGAATAGCCGTTAGACAAAAGCTTACGCAACGATTTGGCGTTCGTCGTCGACCAAAAATAAGTGTCGAACCGTTGCGCGAGCAAAGCCGCCTCTTGAACCACCGTCAGATCTGCTGTTCCTGCTCCTTCGTCTTCGGGAACAGGATTCAATCCGCTGTAAGTCTTGCGAATTTTTTTGTCGTTGGGGTCTCTGAATTCGACGACCGCCGAAATTCGGTTCAAACCGATTTTCAAAGCCATAGGACCAACTCCTTTAAACAAATCTCTCGTTAAGCAACACTAACTCCACTACAGCTATTATAGTTGTTTTTTTTTTTTTTGTCAAGTCCGTCAACAGGCACTCGTCGCAAAGATGATAGTCGGGCATTGCGTGTTCGATTCGGTCGGGCAACGGCTCCGCCTTGTCGAAGAAAAAGCCCGTGCCGCCGTAAACGACGTTCGGACGCTTTAAAATGTCGCCGAAAAGCCCGCCATCGGGAATCGGCGTGTCGGTGAAGACTTTGGCGATATAAACCTTGTGGAACTTGTCGAGCCCGTCCCAATCGGTTTTGAGCGTCACGAACCAACCGTAAGATTTGTAATAGCCGCTGATTTTCATGCAAACCAAATTTGGGAAGCGGTGATTCTTTCGCCCGATTAAGTCGGCGTCGATAATCGCTATCTCGTCCACGTCAATTCCCCTCGTCGTCGTCGGCGTTGCCTTTGATCTGTGCCAAACGAACGCTGATTTCTTCCGCCTCGCGCAATGTCGCGATAAGCTTATCGGCTTTGGCTTGTGCGGCGTCAAGTGCCGCGTCGTCAATCTCAAGCGTCAACAGGATTTTCTGTACCATGTCATTCACCCCGTCACGGCGTCAAAACGGCGGGTCTTCAAGCGGCGGAACGTCGTCGTCGTGATAAGCGTCGGATTTAGCCTTGCCGCCCGAATCTTTCTTCGCGCCCGCGAATTCAATCTGCTCAATGATAATTTCGGTCGACGATTTCTTGTTGCCGTCCTTGTCTTCGTAGTTCGACACACGCAGATAACCTTCGACGAGAATCTTTGAGCCTTTGGCAAAGTACTTGCTCAAAAATTCGGCGGTCTTGTTGAAGGCAACGAGATTGAAAAAGTCGACTTCGTCTTTTTTAAACGGGCGATTGACGGCGATGCCGACACGTGCGATTGTCGTATTATTGGCGGCGTCGCGAACTTCAACGTCGCGGGTCAAGTTGCCCATCAAAATAACTTTGTTCAAGGTAATTCCTCCTCAGTAATGCCCCGTCGAGTGACGTTTAAGATACGCAACGTCAATGTCGGTCAACGTGCCGAGCGGGAGCATTGCGCATTCGGGATAATAGCGAATCAGTTGCCCCGTCTTGTAATGTTTGGCAGGCATGGTTTTCGGGTATTTAATTCCCGCTTGAATACGCGGTTCGTCCAGTACACTAAGGAAATTTCCGTAAATGGTTTTCTTGCGCGGATCAACGAACGCAATCAGCACAGGCATCCGCGCCCGCGTCGAAAAGTCGCGGTAATGTTCGTAGTTTGAATAGTTAAAGCCCGTTTCGGCGTATTTAATCATCATTTCTTTGGTCTTAACGTCGACAGCGAAAATCAGATTTTTATCAAGTTCAACAATGAAGTCAATCAAATGTGCGCCCTCGGTGACGGCTTGATAGACGACAAAACCGTGCGATTCAAGAATTCTGCGAACAAGTTCCTCGCCGTAGTCGCCTTTCTTGACTTCGTGTTTATCATGCCACGGAGAATTTCTCAGTATCATTCCCATAAGTTCTCCATCCTTCGCGTTGTGCTCGACTGAAATAATCAAGTTTACGACCTGCGCAAAGTTCCTCAACGAGCTGATAAAAGGCGTCGGGCTTGCGCGAGTGTTCGCGGCGCGGCTCGTCGATAAAGTCGCGGACGTTGTGTACATCTTTAAAGACGGGGTTGCCTTTCAATCCGACCAAACAGAATTCGCATTGCATACGGATAAAACTGCCCATGCCCATTTGTTGCTTATTCCAAACGAGCATACAGCGATAATCGAATCCCCAATGGTCGAGCAATTCTTTCGCGTCCCAAATAAATTTGTGCGTCGTCCACAGAAAAAGCACGCAGTCATCGGCGGCGGGCAGTTCAATCGCTTTAAGTTCCTCCTGCGTCATTTCGGGATAAGGATTGGCGGCGCGATACGCCTCGGCTAAAAGTTGCGTGCCGTAATTCCACGGCGGGTCAACAACAATCACGTCGAACAGTCCGTCGGGTTTTTCAATTGCTTGTTTTTCGAGAGCTTCAACCTGCCGCCGAATTTCTTCCTTGCGTTCGGCTTGCTTGACTTTGTTATAAGCCGCGTTGATTGAAATGTCGCCCGTGCGCAGAGCCGCTTTAATCTCAGGCGTCGCTTGCGCTTCGATTTTTTCAACTTTGGCTATCGTGTCGTGACTAACGCCGGCAGCTTTAGCAATTTCTTTTGTTGTGTTTACTGTTGGCAAAGATGACTTTTCAGATTTCTGATAAGTCGTTTTTCGCTCGGCTTCTTTTTCTTTCGCCTTTGCCGCGATAACTGGTTTCAACTTCAGCGCAAGTACCGAACGTTCGTAAGTCGTCAAGTCGCGCCGCCCGAACTGATTCATAATCATCCAGTATTTTGCGTCGTCACGGCTGTTGAATTCCATTTCTACTGTTTCAAAAGTCAAGCCGTGAGCGGTCGCGATTTCAAAGCGGTTGTACCCGTCGACAATAATGCCTTGCCAAACCGTAAGCGGCTCGCGGATACCGTCGCGCAGAACGTTTTCTTCAAGTTGCTTGCGTTTATCCTCGGGGAGCGGCGGGAGTAAATCCCGAAATTCGCTATCGACAATCAATTCCGTCATAGTTGCCCACCTTGTATTTCAGTGCATTTTTTTATAACAATGTCTTCAAAATCGCTGTTGACTTTTGCTATCGCTTTTATTCTTTCAAACTCCTCGTCCGTAATTGATTTTTCAGTTTGATTAGCGCGCATGACGGCAATAAAATCACCGTTAAGCCACTTGTGCACGTAAGCATGGCAATTAGGGCAGAGCGCGACCAAGCACCGCAGAATTTAGTTTGCCATTTGGTGCTTATTTTTTTTGCCCGAATAACGGGCTTGTCCCGCGAAGACTTAGCCGCCGCCAACGGACGAATGAGACGGCGGCTTGTCTTGCGTGAATTTGGTGTGGTTTTGAATGCTTGCGGCAGGTCGGATTTGAACCGACAAACGGTCGTGGCGCAGGTGACAGCCCTATCGACGGCGTCCCTCGCTCTCGTGTTTTGCCTGTTAAACTACGTGCCGCGTGTTGCCGCCCTTGCGGGCGGTGAAAGTGATGAGGGGAATTTTTTATGGCTAGAACCTCTTACGGCTCACGGCGACTCACGAGAAGGGGCACGCTTTGTGACTTCCGCGCTCGTGAATCCCCGTCAATCGTAATGTCTTCGCAAGGATTCATCCGCCGCCGTGAAAAGTTGCTCCGGCAGTCCGCGAACGGCGGATACCTTGCTATCGAAAGGAGAACTTGAGAAACGCCAAATGCTTGAACCTTGGGCACAAGGCTCACATCAACCCGCACGTTTTCATGCGGGCTGTTGTCAACCATGATTGACATACCAGCGCGGTTGGCATCGAACCAACGTCCCGCCGTCTCGCCCGACGGATTCTGCCATCTGAACTACGCGCCCATATTGGTGCGGGCAGTCGGAATTGAACCA
>JAZMZV010000111.1:0-65994 GCA_045586185.1 Thermoguttaceae bacterium
GTTATCAAACAAACCATCACGTTTATGATCGAAAATCCTAAACGCAATAAACGAATAACAGATCCCTTATTGTACGACCGCCTTAATATAAGACAATTATTACAAGCAATAATTACTTCCTCTTAAGTTGATACCTATGGGATTTTAACCCACGGGGCAGTAGGCAAGAGACCGTAGTATTGAAAGACTATAACATAATGAGAGAAGCGATGTAAAAATAAGCATACGCCATCAGGCAAACAAAGAAGGCAAGAGGCTAGAAGACAATAGGCAGTAGTTTTATGAGACGCTTGCGCCCTACTGCCTACTGCCTATTGCCTACTGCCTGTATTTAGTCCAGCTTAGCAGGCGGAGCAAAGAGCAATCTCAGCGCCGAATCCAGTTCGTGAGGCTGAACGTTGCGATTGACAATTTTGCCGGAAGCGTCAATCAGCATCATCGTCGGAGCGATAATTCCCATCTCGCAGGCAAGAGGTCCATCCATGCCTTTGCCGTCAATCTGATACCAGCTAATCTTATTACTCTCAACAAACTGGGTCATCTGTTCGGGATTGTTATCCAAATTAACGCCGATAATCTGGAGCTTGGAACCGAACTTTTCTTTGGCAGCTTTGAGCGCCATCACATCAGCTTGAGCCGAAGACGAAAGCGCGCTCCAATAATAAACAATGACGTTATATTCTTTGAACTTGGCAATATCAAGCGCCTTGTTGTTGGACGTAACGCCCTTGAGCTGCATCTGCTTTCCAACGCAGCCCAAACGAAACAGCGCGCCTTTCGACTTGACAGCTTGGGGAGTCTGGGGAAACTTGCTGACAATCTGGCTATACCATTTAACGGCGTCAGATTCTCGGCCGGACATCTCGCGAGCGTTCGCCAGCTGGAACATTGCCTCTGCGGAGTCTGGGCTATTTGGATAATCTTCAACAAATTTCTCCAATCCAGCATACCATTGCATTTGGATTTCCGCCCAATCGGCGTTCGGCGCGCTCATTCCTAAATAATATCGAGTGGTCAGCTCGCGGAAAGAGAAATATCCCGCCAGGTTTTCGTCGCCTTCAGCCTTGAATTTGTCAGCAAACTTCGCCAGAATATCAGCGCCGTCTGCCAGTTCGCCCAACTGAGCTCCCATCTGCAAACCCTCTGCCAGCTGACGATACCACATGTCGCGTTCTTCGCCAACGGAAGACTGGGCAATTTTCTCAACGACGGCGGCGCGCTGTTTGTGAAGAGCGTTTTTCTGCGCTCTGTCTGTCGCCTGCTGCAACTGAGCGTCGATTTTTTCAATCGAGCTGATCAATTCCTGCTGTTTTTGAGCTGAAACCGCGTTGGACGACGCAATCGACGCAGCTGACGCAGCTCCACCCGGAAGGAAGATTGACGCTATTCCATGTTCTGCATCTGTCTGAACCTGCGGGCAGAAAAGGATTTTCCAGGCATCGCCAATTTGAATCAGCGTGCCGTTTGCAAGCTGCGTTTCTTTGTCATTGACGCGGGCAAAAGACGAAACGTTTTCAAAAGCGACAATGCCGTCGCCCAAATCTGAGGGAACCGCGCTGGGTTTATCGCCGTTAAACTGCAGAAATTCCGCTTTTCGGTCAATCGTTTTCGCTTTGACGCCTTCTTCAAAATCCGTTACCGCTTTTTCGATTACCCCCTTGAGCTGTTTCTTCTGAGCGGCGGTAATATCCAGAGCGTCAATTTCTTCAGCCGTCAAAAGAAGAGCCATGAACCGAGGCTTGTCGCCGGTTCTCAGAGCGGTAAACGCTTCCGCCGTTGCTTCTTCAGCAGAAATGCGTTTCCAGGACTCAATGCGCTGATCTTCATTTTTATCCAGACCCCATCGAGAGCCTGACATATTGAACCAGCGGTATTCGTCCGGCTTGTTATTGCCGTTAGTGTCGATATCGCGATAGACTTCAACGCCTTCTTTGAAATATCGCCACTGATCCATCGCCTTGTCGCCGTTGGTGTCAGCAAAAACGCGCAGCGTCTGACCGTTTTTATCAATCAGCTTCCAGCCGGAAATGTCTCCGGAAAGCTGTTCCAATCGGCAGCTTGCCGCGTCTTCTTCAGTCGGCTGAGCGTAATCAACGCCCGGCTGAGTCGGTTTGAAACTAAGCGCCTGCTCAACGGACGGTCCGCCCTGAGCCAACGCCAGCGAAGTCATGATCGCACAAAGAGGAAGAATGAAAAATAGCGTGTTCTTTTTCATGGATTGTATCTTGTTAAAGGAAGGAAATATCGTAGTCAGACGCCAGCGATGAAGAACCAATCATCACGCCGCACTTTCCGACAAATAATCTTTTATAGCAGTATAGCAAAAAACGCTTTACAGGGAAAGAGCAGTTTTTGAAAACGGGGGAGGAAAACTTCTATTCCCTGCCCCTACTGCCTATTGCCTGTTGCCTCCCCCCACCCTAACGATTATTTTGTTTTTGCTTGCTATAACTTTCAAATTTTTAGAAATTTCCATTCCCGCCCCATTTCAATAATTATTTTTTTAGTGTATAATATATCTTATAAGGGAAATTATAATTGGAGACCGTTATGTTTACTCAAAATACACTGAAATTTTTTGACGATATTGCCGCGAACAATAATCGCGAATGGTTTACGGAACATAAGCAGGAATACCTGGATTACGTTCAGGCGCCGACGCGAGCGTTAGCCGCGCAGCTGGAAAAGGACATGCGCGATTTCGATCCATTTATGCTGACGGATCCGAAGCGGGTTTGCAGCCGCATTTACCGCGATACGCGCTTTTCCTCAGACAAATCGCCGTACAAAACCACATCGTACCTCATTTATCGCCGCCCGATGGAAGACAAAACAAACGTCCCTGGCTGGTTTTTCGAGGTCAACGCGACGGGGTACTGCTACGGCATGGGCGCGTTCAACGCCAACGCCAAGTTCATGGCTAATTTTCGCCTGCTGATTGAAGAAGACCCGGAAAGTTTTTTATCGATAATCGGGAACATAAACCGGCGCCGGTTCGATTTGTATACAGATGAATACAAACGTCCTATTCCTAACGACCTGGACAAGAAAATTCAGCCGTACTATCAGAGCAAAAACTTTTATTTGATTTGTAACAAAAAGATCGACAAAACGCTGTTTTCCAATCGTCTGGCGCCAACCATCGTCGACGGCTTTATGCAGCTCAAACTGCTCTACGATTTCCTTTGGCAGACTTATTCCAGATCTTATACAGGCAAGAGGCAAGAGACAAGAGGCAATAGTTAAATCTTCTTCACAAAAATTTATTGTTTCTTCTCGCAACTCGCAACTTAAATAATATGAAACGCCTACTGATAACAGTTGTCATAACGCTTATCGGCTTTAACGCCGAGGCAAAAACCGTTTACGTCAACAATACGATGGGAGACGACCGCTTCACCGGCGAACGCGAAGATTTCGACGTCGTAGAGGCGGGTCCCGTCAGAACGATCAAACGCGCAACCGAACTGGCGCGTCTGGGCGACACAATTTCTCTGGCGGACACCGGCGTTCCGTATCAGGAATGCGTCAGCCTGACCAACAAAAACGCCAGCGGAATCAATGCGGAATACCCGTTTATTCTGGAAGGCAACGGCGCCAGTCTGGACGGTCGCGTTACAGTCGAACATGAGAAATGGGAACACTTCAAGGAAATCTACAAAAACGTCAAAGACAATCCCCCTGAGTATCAGGGAGACATCTTCCGTCTGCACGTGGCAAAATATTATCCCAACGCGGTTTGTTACTGCATGCTCTTTGTAGACGCTATGCCGATTCAAAACAAGTCCGCTGAACCGATGGAATCACCAGTCGGTCAGCTCAACGAGTTGGACGCTGCGTTGTTTGAAGGGTATCTGTATTTCCGTCCGGAAAAGGGAAAGACGCCGGAAGACTACAAGCTGGAAATCACCGCGTTACGAACCGGCATTACGCTTAATCACGTTGACCACGTCGTCATTCGCAACCTGATTGTTCAGGGATTTCAGCTGGACGGCATATCTTTAGCCAACTCCGCAACCAACGTCGTTATAGAGCAATGCACCATTCGCGGCAACGCCCGCGCCGGCTTGTCCGTCGGCTGGGGCAGCGACGTCAAAGCAAAACGCATTCTCACGTGCGCCAACGCCTTTAGCGAAGTCCTTACCCTGCCCTACTCTCGCGTTAAACTTGAGAAGTCTCGTCTGACCGGCGATTACGGCAAGCCCTGGGTTGACCAGTCCGGTACGGAACACGGGTCTGCCGCGCTGTTTTCCAATAACGGAAAATGGATAACCCCGGAAGATCTTCGTCCTGACCTGTCTCCGCTGCCCGAAGCGCAAGACGCGGCAAAAGAATTTGAAGACAACGGAGACGACGACGCTGACGCAGACGATGCTGACGCGGACGCCGGCGACGCTGCAGACGATGCCGATAACGACGACGTTTTCAGCATTGACGACGATTCCGACAAAGACGCTGCCAAAGACAACTCCGACAAAGACGATGATTTCGGATTCGGCAACGATGCAGATAGCGACGCTGACAATTCCGATAACGACGCGGCAGTCGACGACAATCCGTTTGCCGCAGAAGACGATAACAGCGACGCTGCCAAAGACGATTCGGAAGACGATTCCGACAATCCCTTTGATTTTGAATAGCGTCTGTTAGGGCGTGAGAAGTTTTGAAGTGGTAAGTTTTAAGTGGTAAGGGCGCAAGCGTTTCATTTTTTCAACTTACTACTTACCACTAAGCGCTTACCACTACTTTTATTCCCTACTTCCCCCATTAACCTCCCCGTCCCCCTCCATGAAATTTACCTCTTTCCTTGCTGTCGGCATCACCGCGCTTCTTATCGGGGCGGGGGTTTCCTACTATACGATTTCTAACCAAACAAACGCCAAGATGACTGACAAGGCGTTTTTGGAAAAGCAGCTTAAAAGTCTGTCCTCCGGAGATAAAAAAGATACAACGCGCCGATTGCCGATTGTTCGCGTTGCCCCGGCGGAAATGTCGGACATTTCAGACGAACAGATCTTTGACGGTCGACTGGTTGAGATTCAAAAAGTCGTGCTCGCCTCTGAAGTTTCCGGTCTGATAAACGAAATGACCGTTGAGGTGGGCGATAAAGTTCAGGCGAAGAAAACGCTCATTGTTGGCGTCGATGCCACCTGGCTTAATATCGCGCTCATTCAGGCGCAGCGGCAAAAGGAATTTGACCGCGTCAACATGACGCTGCAGAAAGCAGAGCTTAATCGTCTGGAACGCTTGCGAGAACGTCAAGCCGGGGTTGTTACAGACAGCGAGCTGGAAAAGCAAACGGCGTTAGCGGAAGAATCCGTTGCAAAGTATAAGCTCTCCGAGGCAATGGAAAACGAGATTCAGGAAAAGCTGAACCGAACCAAAATCTACGCCCCGTTTAACGGCGCCATTATCAACAAACTCACCGAGCTGGGCGCGTACGTTTCGCCTGGAACGCCGCTGGTCGAAATCGTTTCAGACGGTCAGGCGGACGCGCTGTTCCATATCAACGAGAAATTTATTCAGCGAATTCATATCGGCGACCCGCTCCCGATTTACGTTCCCGCGGTTGACAAAACCGTCAACGGGGAAATCGTCTCCATTGTCCCTTACGGGTCAACGGCGGCGCGCTCGTTCCCTGTCCGCATTCGCATTGACGATCAAGACGGGCTTCTGAAAATCGGCATGAGCGTTCAATGCACGCTGGAAACGACGGAAAAGGCGCAGCGGCTTACCGTTCCCCGCGACGCCGTTCTGCAAAAGCCGGGCGAGAACACCGTCTGGGTCGTTCAAAAAGAGTCCGACGGTTCCCTTCGCGTTACGCCAGTTCCCGTTTACATTCACGCCAAAGCAAACGCCGTTCTTGCCGTCCGACCTGCAACCGAAGCGGGGGAGAAAACTCTCGTACCCGGCGCGCTGACGATTATCGAAGGCGCAGAACGCCTCATGCCGGGTCAGGAAGTTGAACTCAAAGAGGTCAACCCTGAACTGTTAAAAGACCTGCCCACCGCCGGCGGCATGCAGTCGTTTACGCACGAGAAAGAGGCAGTAGGCAATAGGCAGTAGGTAGTAGTTATTAACAGCAGCGCGAAGCGTTTCCTATAGAACCGCGTAGTGGTTCAATATTAATAGCCGTGGGTTTTAACCCACAGAAGCAGCTTCTTTTATCTCCCTATTGTCCATTCCCTATTCCCTATTCCCTATTGCCTACTGCCTACTGCCTACTGCCTATTGCCTCCCCCCCTCTATCTCCCTTGACAGAATCCCTCTTTGGCGCTATTCTCTTTCAATCATGAAAATTAAAAACCCGTTTCTGCTGAAGTTGGGCGGATACCTTATATTTGCGTTCTCTCGAATGTGGATGTCAACGCTGAGAATGCGCGCCTGGCTGCCGGACGTCAATCTCGATCCTGCCGTTCTTGACGAGGATCCGGAACATCCGCGGCGACGCATATATCTGTTTTGGCACGAGTACATTCTGTACCCGTTTTATCTCCGGGGCGGGTGTCATCTGACGATGCTTTTATCTCAGCATGCGGACGCGACGATACTGTATCACGCCGCCAAGCTAGCGGGGTTCGGAGTTGTTCGCGGCTCGTCCCGCCGCGGCGCGACCGGGGCGTTAAAGGAGATGATGGAAGTTTCAAAAGACCGACAACATCTAACCATCACGCCGGACGGCCCCCGCGGACCGAGAAGAACGCTGGCTCCCGGCGCCGTCTTTTTGGCGTCTCAGCTGCAAATGCCGATTGTCCTGATGGGCTACGGCTACGACCGCCCGCACCGATTCAACAGCTGGGACAGATTCGCCCTGCCCCGTCTGTTCTCTCGCGCCCGAACCGTGTTCAGCGAAGAGATTATAATCCCGCCTGATCTGACAAAAGAGCAAATTGAAGAATACCGGCAGATGCTGGAAACGCGTCTTAACGAACTGACGGAAGACGCCGAACGCTGGGCGGAATCGGGAGAAAAGCGGGAAGGCGAAATCGGCTGCGACCGCCGCAAATACGGCGGAATCAGCTATGACAAATAAAGATTGGAAGGCGGTAATGTAGTGAGCGTTAGCGAACGGAATTACGCATTCGCCGGAACGGCGAACAAAAACCGCCGGAAGCGTGCATGCCAAACGGACGAAGCCGAAAACCTCCTCTGGATGTAGCCCGTCCACGGGCTACAACTTGACGCCTGCGCCGTCAAGGAAAATCTGAAGCATCAAACCTCTCCGCGTAACGCTTGCATAGTTCCTCATTCCGAATTAATGCGTCTCTTCCTCTAAAACCTCGATCAGCGACCGCCACGCGCTGGAATGAACGTCGTCAGAGTATTCCTCTGTACAAATACACAGTTCCAAACTCTGCTTGTCTTCCCGGACGAATCCCCCGCGCAAAGAGTAACGTTCAACGTATTGTTTCAAATATTTGAATTTGATTGGCGAGAATCGGTCTATGTCTTCGCTGGCGCCCATTCGGCTGAATCCGCCTTTCGTTTCGATAATCCAAATCCCTCTTTCCGTTCCAATAATGTAATCCGGATAAAACGTCTTTTGACGTCCAAAAGAATCCTTATAGGCAATTGAAAAGAACTCGGGGCCTTTATCGCCGTTTTTATAAAACCATTTTACCGCCGGGCAGGATTGACAAAACCGTTCAAACTTTCTTTCCGGCTCAGAACGCACTTCCGCAGACGACAGGTAATTCTCATAGACGTTTTTATCGAATACTTCCTGATTTCTGGCAGCGGCGTTATACGTAAAAAGCAGCGTCTGGGGAAATCGAAACTGAGTTTGATAAACAGGGGCGTCCTCGATTGGCTGACACATATTTTGCGTCATCGCTTCTAAAATATCATCTTTGAGCCGTTCGGCGTTGTTGATTACAAAGGAATACAATTCGCGAACGGACAGCGACAGAATTTTATAATCGACTTTTTGGGACTTTTCACAAAACAGATTTCGGACTATCGTATTGAGCGAAGCGTACGGCAAACCGATTTTCAGCGCGATAGCGGCAACGTGATGATGGAATTCCCGACCGTGACGGTGCGTGTTGAGCGGTTCGTGAACGTTGATCGTATTGAGAGATTCCAGCGCCGCCTGCGTCATGTTGGGAATCTCCCCGGAGCGAGTATGACGAACAACGTCGGATTCAAAGACAAACCCGCGCGCCTCAAACTTCTTTTGATTTTCAAGCGTCCTGCCGTCAATGCTGTAGAAGGTTTGATAATATCTGTAAATAGCAAGCTGAACGCCTCTGGCGTCCAGCTCAGGCGCAAGAATGGTCTTTTGTTCGCTGGTAAGAGCGATTGACTTAAACTCGTCTTTAAGAACAAGCGTCTGAGCGTCCAGAGCGTCTTTGCCCAGATACTGCCGAACGCCCTGTGTGAATTTTTCGTCCAGCGTGTACAAATAGCAGTTATCCAGCAGCGGCGAGCTGTAATGCCTCGCTTCCGGCATGCGGCGAATCCGACCGATTGTTTGAACTTCAAACGTTTCGTCCATATTGTGCCGCAGTTTGACCAAAATATGCGCTCGCGGACAGTCCCAGCCGGTGGCAATCGCCTGTTTGATGATAACCGCGATTGGCTCGGCGTCTGGCTGTTCGATGTCGTCCAGATTCTGTTTTTGGTTTGCCAGCCAAACGGCTAACAACCCGTTTTCGTAAGTCACGCCCTGCGAGTCGAACCAGCGTTCCACCTCGTCTTGAAGGGCGCCGGAGTTATTGGGAAGCTGAACGATTATCAGCGGGTTGACTTCCGCCTCCTGTCGGGCGAACGCCGCTGTCAGTTCCCTCTGTTTGGCTAACGCTCTTTCAAGAAGAAACTCCGTCTGACTTTCCACCTGAATGTTTTTCGGAAAGTCCTCGTTAATGACAAGCGCCTTTTTAATCAAGCCTTCTGCAACGACGTCTTCGTCCGGAATGTCAATTACCAAAGCGTTGGCGCCGCCTTTGGGCGTGGCGGAAGAGCGAATAATCTTTTCCGTACGAAACATACTGAGAATATCCATCGCTTTGACCGTATTGTTTTGATGGCTTTCGTCCACGATAACGGTAAAGCGCAAATTGGCGTCAAGCGCTCTTTGAATGTGTTCGTAGAAATTGGTTCGCTCTCCCTCTTTAAGAGCGTTGTTTCCCTTTTTGGTCAGCTTTTCCCAGTTGATAAAACAAACGTCTCCAGATTCAAACCCGGACAGCATGACGTCCGGCAGAAGTTTCGTCTGAGCGTTGTGAATATAGCGATCCATTTTTTCCCGGCTTTGCTCTTCCAGATCGCCTTTTCCCGGCGTAAGCCAAACGAAAACGTGATTTGAATGACCGCGATTGTACTCGTCCATGAAATGCGTCAGAATAATCGTCTTTCCGCTTCCGGTACAGCTTTTGAGAACAACGTCTCGCCGCGGGCTTTCCATTGCCTCTAAAAGTTGAGCTATCGCTTTATTTTGAAATGAAGCCAGAGTCAGATTCATGGTTTATAAATGGGCTGAAGGAAATGATAAATATCGAACGGCGTAATCAAACAGGTTTGCGAAACAATTAGTTTTTTGAACGCAGAGGACGCGGACTCCTCGCAGACAACGCAGAAGCAATCGACCATGTGTCATTTACGCCCGATCTTCGGGCTATGACACGATGTTCGATTGCGATTTTAAATTTATTTAATCGGGCGGGAATTGTGGCGTAGCCAACGTAGTTGGCGTTGTCGCCACATTCCCAGCCCGTCTGCGTATTCTGCGGATAGTCTGCGTATTCTGCGTTCTCTTTCCTTTTTCGTGCAACCACATTTTGAAAGCGTTCAATAAAAATTGCTTAACAAAATGCGCCTGTGTGTTACGACTACGATTCTTCATAATAGTATTGCGGAATGACGTTGACGGCGATTTTACGTCTTTTGAGAGCCGCGCTCTGCCTGCCGTTAATCAGAACGTCATGACCGACGTACAGCGCTTTACAGGCTTTCAGCGCGCTGCGATTTTCCATAAACGCGTCCAGTTCCTCGTCCGTCAGAACGATGGCTATTTCAGAATTGTTACGGAAATTGACGCCGTTTTCCAGTTCGACCAATTCTCGAATATGCAGCAGAAGCTCGTCGTCGTACTCGTAATACAGACGTTCTGAAATGCGAACGAAATCGATTTTAAAATATTTCAAAGACGCGGCGTTTGGAGGAAATGATTTGCCATTATCTGTCGTGTAACCATTAATTACATTCTTGAGTCGAGGATATGTTTTATTAGAACAGATGTTATTCTCGTTATTTGTACAAAGAATAAACCTTCTCGTACCTCCGTCTTCTGCATTTAATGAAATAACCGCATGCCCTGTGGTACCAGACCCCGCAAAAAAATCAAGAACTGTACCGTTATTATTATCTACAAGATTTACAATTCGTTTGAGTAAGTCTAAAGGCTTTTTCCCATTGCCAAAATCGACGTTTCCTTCTTTACTTAAATTCTTTGTACTTGCAGCGTAATTCCAATAAGTGCCTTGTAACGTCTTTTTATACAAGACGCCATCTATAATTTCTGAAACATCGCTAAGCCATGCAAGTAAACGACATGCATCTCCTTTATAAAATTGCTCATATAAAATACCTCGATTACGCCCACTTCGCGGAACATATTCAATTGAACAAAAATCATTTTCAATATGAAGTTCTTGCAATTTCGTCATAATACGAGGGCGAATTGAGCTTTGTGGAAGCGCTGTTTGAAATATTCTTCTTCCATATTTATAAAAAACTTCTTTTTCAGAAATTCCTTCATCTAAAGCCAGTTTTTTTATTGATCTTATAATATAATTTTTCCGAAGATAGATTCTTATTTCATTACCATCGCCATCTTCTGTAGAAGCGATATATTCTTTATCGCCTTCATATACTAATACGGAATTATATTTCCAGCTAACGCCTTCAGCTTTATAACGTTCAATTAAGCTATAAATCTCTTCAAAATCGTAAGCGTTTTTGAAAAGCGGAAACGTTGGATAATATTTAGCATACACAAGTATATATTCACAATTCTTTTTAAAACGCTTATCTTCTCCTCCACCGGAAGCACCCGCAATATTTTTCATGTTAACACTAATCACATTCAAAAAATTTTCTTCACCAAAAATGGTATCGCATAATATACGTAATTGTGCTAACTCAATATCGCTTATTTGAATAAATATAACGCCGGTTTTTGCCAACAATTCTTTTGCAAGTGCAAGTCTCTTTTCCATAAAACTTGACCATTTTGAATGTCGAAATCCATCATCAATATCTACATAATTGTCATCATAAATAAAATCCTTGTTGCCCGTATTGTACGGCGGATCAATGTATATCAAATCAATCTTTCCTCTGTGCGTTTTAAGAAGCAGTTGCAGCGCGGCGAGATTGTCGCCCTCTATGAGAAAATTCATCTGCCCGCCGTTGTCGATATACAGGTCTTCCAGTTCAGTTAGAACGGGAAGGTTATTTTCCAGCGTTTCGTCGATTTTCTCTCGATGTTCTTCAAAAACCAGACCGTACTTTTTCCCTTTGATTTCCTTTTCCAACTCGCTGAGATAGGTCAGAAGGCGTCCCGCGTTTTCGTCCTGCGCCGAATGGGCGATGAAATCTCGAATTTCTTTGATTCTCTTAATAGACTCTTCACGGCGTTGTTGAGAAAGGTTCATGGGCTGCCCTCACTTCAATAAAAAAGCGTGAACTTGATAGAAATATCCCGCAATCTAAGGTATTTGGCAAACCCGTACTGACAGAATAAGTCTACAAGCCCACGCACGCAGCGAGGGCGTTCAACTTAATTCTTTTCAGTACTTCAAATCGCCAAATTTTTAGATTGAAAGAATCAAGCTAATCGTCGCTTTTATATCAAATTGTGTTGTTGGTTAAAGGTATTTCGATAAAAATTCCTTCTGTGTTAAGTGTATGTTATATGCGGACGCCGACGTCCCGACCTCCGCGACTGTTTATGTTTATTATAATCATTTTACGTGAGAATGGAATGGGGGAGGGGCGGCGGGGCGCCGGAACGGCGAAAAATGGAAGGCGGTAATGGAGTGAGCGTTAGCGAACGGAATTACGCAGTTCGCCGAAGGCGAACCAAAACATCAGATGTGTGCATAACAAATGCCGCAGCCTAAAAATCTTACCGGGTCGCGGACGAAGTCCGCAACAGGAAAAGGCTTGACGGCGCAGCCGTCAAGTTGTAGCCCGGGGACGGGCTACATTGAAGGGAGGTTTTGGGCTTCGTCAATTTGGTATGCACACTTCCAGCGGTTTCTGTTGCGGCAGGGGATTGCCGCGTGCCGGGTACGCCGTGCGGATGCGCGGGACTGAGTAGCGTTGGCGGGCGACACGCCCGCGAACCGGGCTCAACGAGTCTTTCTGCAGGTCAAGCGGCAGCGCGGATCGGGAGCGGCGCCTCGCCGCTTATTCTGCCGCCAGTTCCGGTTCGGGTTCTAAATTGTCGTTGTGAATGAGCATGGTGCGGAGATTGATTCCCATGAGCTTTAGTCCGTCAATGTAGTATGAGTACAGCACCGGAATAAAGAACAGAACCAAAATGAGCGACGACATAACGCCGCCGGAAATCGTCAGCGCCATCGGAATTAGCATCTGCGCCTGAAGCGACGTCTCCATAATCAGTGGGAGAAGTCCGCCGACGGTCGTTACAGACGTCAGCATGACGGACGTAAATCGCCGCTGACCGACGTTCATCAACGCGTCGTGAACCGGTTCGCCCGACTCAATCGCCCGATTCAAAAAGTCAATCAGAACAATCGAGTCGTTGACGACAATGCCGCTCAAAGCCACCATGCCGAAAAGGCTGAACTGCGACAGCGGCTGTCCAAACGCAGCATGAATGAACACCGCACCGATAACCCCAAAGGGAATAATCGCCAGAATGAGCAGCGGCTGAACGTAGGACTTGAACTCCAGCGACAGGATGATGTACATGGCGAACATCGCAACGACAAACCCGACGTACATGCTGCCCATGGACTCGTTTTTCATGTCCTCGCGCCCTTCCCAGCGGACTTTTACGCCGGGATAATCTTTCATCAGCTGCGGAAGAAATCCCGCCTTGAGCTGGGACGTAATATTTTGAGCGTTCGCCTTGCCTTCCTCGACGTCTGCGGAGACGGTAATTGACCGCATTTGGGAATGACGGGAAATGGTCGTGTACCCGCGCTTGACTTCAATGTCGGCAATTTCCGTAATCGGATATTCGACGCCGTCGCTACCGCGAACGCGAACTTCGTCAAAGTCCGCCAGGCTTCGCCTGTCTTCCCGCGGGTAACAGACCATCAGCTTGACTTCGTGACGTCCGCGCTGAAGTCGCTCCACTTCCGCGCCGTAGTACGCCGCGCGCATCGTTTCCGCCAATTGCTGCGGGTGAATTCCCAGCGACTTGGCGTGTTCCTTGATTTTCATCTGGAATTCCCATTTGCCGGGAACGTCCGAATCTGTAATATCGATAACGCCTGCGAATGTAGCAAGATGTTTTTTGGCTTCTTCGACGGCGGCTTCGAGCTTTTCGTAGTCTTCCGCTTTCGCGACGAGCATGAATTCAATGGCGCCGCCCGGAGGACCGAACGCCTGAGAAGTAAATTCCACCTCGTCTGCGCCGGGAATGACGCCAACGGCTTGACGCCAGCGGTCGGCGATTTCCATGCTGGACACCGTTCTTTTGTCGCCGGAAATGAGTTCCACCTGAACGCCGCCGGTATGACCGGTTCCGCCGCCTGAACTGCCGCCCATGTTATGTCCTCTGGACTGCAGCGTCGTGCCGACGACTCTAAATGAACGCACCGCAACGGGTTCTTTAGTTTTCTCGTACTCGTCCGCGATTTCCCAGAACTTCTGTTCCATCAGCTTTGTCCAGTAGTCGGTAACTTCCGCCGGCGTGCCGTTGGGAAACTTTACAGTCGCCTGAACTTCGTTGCCGTCCGTTTTCGGGAAAAAGACGTACGGAATCGTTCCTGACCAAACCAGACCAAAGGTGAAAATCAACAGGGAAACCAGACCGGCGCAGAAAATGCTTCGGTTCAATAAAACCCAGTGCAGGCACGGCGCGTATATGCGCTTGACAAACCACTGCAATCCGCCCATGGCGTACTTGTTGCACTTTAACACAACCGCTGGAACCCACGCGAAAATGTACAGGTAATGATACAGGAATGTAAAGATAATGTTTTTACGATGTGACAGGTGGCACGGCAAAATGGTTACGCATTCAAACATTGACGCCAAAAGCATGGCAATCATTACCACCGGAATCGAGTAAATAATCTTTCCCATGATCCCGGAAATGAACAGCAGCGGCAAAAAGGCGACGATTGTCGTCAGCAAAGACGTTGTAATACTGGGAATAACCTCTGTAATGCCGTCGACCGAGGCGTTGAACCAGTCCTTGCCCATGTCGTGATGACGAAAGATGTTTTCCCCCGCAACGATTGCGTCGTCTGTTACAATTCCCAGCGCCATGATAAATCCAAACGTGGAAATCATGTTCAGCGTCTGCCCGCAGCCGTACATGTACAAGCACGTTAAGCAGATGGAAAACGGCAAACCCATTGCAACCCAAAACGCCAGTTTGAGGTCAAGGAAAACCGCCAAAAGAACAAAAATAATCGTCAAGCCCTGAATGCCGTTGGTCGCCAAAAGTTCCAGTCGGGAACGGACTTCTTCCGAGCGGTCGCCCCAGGTTATCATCGTATACCCTTCCGGCAGCTCGCCGGGCTGCTGCTTCTTTTTCACCCAGGCGCGAAGCGTATCGACCATCGCAATGAGGTCTTCAGTCGAATTTCTCAGCACGCCCAAAGCAATGCACGGACGCCCGACAGGAACGGTTTTCTCTCCGGCGCTTTCAGCGTTCTTATCCGGCGTATAGACCGTAGCCAGCGCCGGACCGTCAGTGAACTCGTCACGAACGTATCCGATATCTTCCAGCGTCAAGACAGCGCCCGCCTCGTCTGTAATTACCGGGAGCTTTTCGATGCCGTCAGCCGTATACCGCCGGTTGTCTGTACGAACGTTGATTTCTACAGACGGCGCGCGAATCGTACCGCCCGGCGTTTGACAGTTTTCCGCTCTGACCGTTTTGGCAATCGCGTCCAGCGACGTCCCGTAAGCGCGAAGCGTATTCTCCGATATTTCAACGTCAATTTGATAGTCTTTCGTGCCAACCAGATTGACCATAGAGATTCTCGGGAGCTGAATGAGTTCCTGACGCAGATCTTCCGCCAGCTCTCGCAGCGCCAGCGTGTTTTCTACAGACGACCCTTCCGGACCAATCAACCCGATTGAGAAAATCGTTTCCTGCATCTTGGCGCGCTGAACGACAGGGTCTTCCGCCAATTCCGGGAACGACGGAATTCGGTCAACCGCCTCTCGAACTTCGTTTAACGTTCGATCCACGTTCTTAACGGTGTTTTGAAGTTCCAGCGTTACCATGCCCATGCCCTCGCTGGCTGTGGACGTCATCTTTTTTACGCCTTCAATCGATTGCAGATACTCCTCGATTTTCTGGCAGATGCCGTTTTCCACCTCCTCTGGCGTTGCGCCGGGATACGGTACCTGAACCATAATCGTTTCAACGTCGAAGTTCGGAAACGATTCTCGCTGTAACGACAGAGCGGCGTAAGTTCCAACGCCCAGGACGACGATCATAACGATGTTCATCGCGGGGGTGTTGGAAATTATCCAACGGAACAAGTTTTTCATAAGACGTTCACCTTGTCCCCTTCTGCCGGCGACGCCAGCGGCGAAATAACCACCTTGTCAGTCGCAGTAACGCCCTGTGAATCCGCATAGAAGATAACGCCTTCGTCTGTTACAGTCGCCACGCGAATACGGTATTCCCGCAGCGTGCCGTCCGTTGCAGTCCAGATTTTGTTGCCCGGCAGCAAGGCGCGTTCCGGCGCGCTGTAAAGCGGGATTTCCGGCTTGGCGTGAACGACAATTGTAACATACATTCCCGCCAGCAGCGTCGGCGGCGGCGTTTGAATCAGCGGCGCCTTTTTCGCTTTCTTCTCTTTCTCCAACGCCTCTTTATCGACAGTTCCCAAAGACGTGTCCGTCGTATGAATGACGTAGGAGTCAAACTGAACGTCCGTCGGGTTGTCGATTGTAACGCGGCAAAGCATCATACGGGTTTTGGGATCCAAAGCCCCGCTGTCGGACGTCGTCAGACGCCCCTTCCAGCTCCACCGCTGACCGTCGAGGACGTAATAAACCGTCGCGTCCGTGGGAGCGAAATCAAAGCCGCGCATAACAGGCTCGTCCGAAGATTCGGCGTTCTCGCTGTTGTTACTCGACGCCCACAGCCAGGACATCTGCTTCATGTGCAAAAAGCACTGAATTTCCAGCTTGGACGTGTCGAGAATGGTAGCAACAACCGTTCCTTTCTGAACGTACGTGTTGACTTCAAAATTATGCGACTTGACAACGCCGTCGATGGGGGCGACGATTTTCGTTCGCTTCAAATTGAGCTGAGCTTGTTCCAGATTCGCCTGCTTTTGCGCATGAACGGACTTCAGACGAATCAGCTGACGCTCGTACAGCCGCAGCGCGTTTTCCTGCTTGACCAACGACTCGCGCCCGTTCAAAACCGACGTCCGAACGGTATCCAGCTCGCTGGCGGAATAGACGCCCGGCGTTTTAACGGATTCGTATCGCGCCAACTCGCGCTCCTTGATTTCAAGCTGACTTTTCGAGATATCGATTTCCTTTTTCGTACTTTCGATCTGAACTTCCATTTCGTGAATTGACGCATCCGCCTGAGCCGTTTCCTCCGTCAGCTGACGAACCGACAACTCGTAATCCACCGGGTCAATTTCCAACAGCGTCTCGCCCTTGCGAACGAACTTGCCCGCTCGCGCCTTTTCGGACTTGAACTTGACAATTCCCGAGACTTCCGGAGCAATATCCAAAGCGCGGTACGGAATCACCTGCCCGTCGACGGTGAAATCAATTCCGCCCTCGTGCGGCTTAACCGGCGCAGTCTGAACGGTATTCATCGCCTGCGGCGGCGCCGGACGATGTTGAACGGGAACAGGTCGAAGGAACGTCGCAACAAACATCACCGTCGCTATTATCATTCCGAGGGAAATCAGGATTCGGATAACTCTTTTCATAATATCTGTTTGTAAATATGAGACAGGTTTTTCGCCCCGTCTCTGGGGAAACATAGGAAACGATTTAATACCCTTTATTATAGCTAATAACTGGAAATAATTCAAGGGAAAAATCGAGGAATTGCAACAAAATAGAGAAAATGCGGCTACTTTAACGGTCAAACCGGACAATTCGCCTTTTCGCCCATTGTCTCTAACATACTATTCGTTTTAAAGTTTGTTATTGTTCATTAATAATTACAAAACAGGAAGAAATATTGCAGAGTTTTCGAAAATTTGTAGAAAAAAGAGAAAAAAAGAGTTTTTGAGGGCTTTAACAGCAGTTACAAAAAATTGCAAATTCAAAAGCTGAAGAGCAGTTTGGAGAGCAGAAACGGCAACTAAAAATGTTAGAGATTCTGGAAATCTTGCAGAACATTGAAAAAGGCAAAATGAACTCCACTATTTGGTCCACACTTGCCCCCCAGTTTTGCCCCCAACAGCTTTTTTGTATAAAAAGGCAGATACAGACGACAATAACTGTTTGAGCCCAGAAAACACGGGGTTCTGCAGAATGAAAAAAGCCCCCGCTAAATATTGCAAAGGGGCTTTGATAGGGGCAGAGGGATTCGAACCCCCAACCAAGGGATTATGAGTCCCCTGCTCTAACCGTTGAGCTATGCCCCTGCGATATTCAGATTGTCTATAATTATAACGACAGAACAAATTCTGTCAAGGAGAGCAAAAAAGAGAAATTATTTCTGCTTAACAAAATCGAGAAGCGAGAACGACTTTTCAACCGTTACTCGCTTCTCACTCACGCTTAGCTTATCGCTATAACTACATTTGATCCTGGTACACCTGAGTGCTTTCCTCTTTTGTAACAGGCGAAGAAAGTTCGTCGCTGACAACCGAGAGCTTCAAGCGCTGGTCGCCCGGGTTGACCGCTTTGACGAGAATCTTGAATCGGATTTCCGCCTTGGGCGGGAGCTGCGGCGCGGGATCAAAAATAACAGTATTGTTCGGACCCATGCGGTAACTGGTCGGGGCTTCCGCGTTGAGGAACTCCATTCCCGCCGGGATCTGGGCGCTGACGCGAACGTTCTGCGCTGCTTTCGTTCCCTGGTTGACAACGTTGATGTTATACGTCGTCTTTTCTCCAATGAGAACCGGGTCGCTCGTGTCGCTCAGCTGAGTCAGCAAAGCCGCCATGCCTTCAACCAGACATTCCTTCTGACCGTTGTCAGCGATGCCTTTGTCGGCTGTCGCCTGATAGACCAGCGTTTGCTGTCCGATTTGGGTCGGGACGACAACCAGTTCGACGTCGCCGGAATCGTTGGCAGGCAGTTCTTCCAGCAGCCAGCGAACGGTTCGCGTCTGACGGTCGTAAACGCCGCTGTTGTTCGCTCTGACGAATTCAAGCCCGTTGGGAAGCTGAACTCGCATGGCAACGTGAGTCGCAGACGCCGTGCCGGGATTGGAAATGGCGAGTTTATACGAACCTTCCCGTTCGAGGAATCGGCGAGTCGGACCTTGAACCGTCATTTTCAATTGCGGGGCGATAACTTCCATATCAAACCGGCTTTCGGCGTTGAGTCCCGGGTCGGCGGTCGCGGTAAGCGAGTTGACGAATTTACCCGCTCGAATCGCGGTCATAGTCAGATTAATCGTTCTCGTTTCGTTCGGTTTCAAATCCCCGACGTTATAGGTCAAAACGGAGTCTTTCGCTTCGTGCTGCAACTGCGGCGGAACATTTTCCGTCAGGACAACGTTTTTCGCCGTGCCGGTTCCGGGGTTGGAAAGAAGAATCGTCAACTCGGTCGTGTTGCCGATGCCAATCTGTTTGACGCCTTGAGTCTGAAGAGCCAGCTGCGGCTTGGCAACGACGCCTTCTCCGCTGGCGGCGGTCTGGAAAGAAACCTGAGCAACGCTGCCCATGCGTCCTTCTTCAAGCGGCATGATTTCCATGCTGACGGTTACCTGTTTTCCCGGAGGAATATCGCCAACTTTCCAAACCAGTTCCCCATTGAAGCCTTTAACGGCAGGCGGATTGGTTTCGATTAGCTGCGATCCTTTAGGAAGCAAGTCTTTGATTTCAACGTTGACGGCAATCGTCTGACCGATATTTTTTACGATGGTCTTCCAAACCGCGCTCTGTCCGACGAGAAGTTCCTTTGGCGGAATCTTTTCGACAACGATTTGCGGCGCCTGAGAACCGTTGAGAACTTTCGCGCCCGGTTCGCCAGTACCAGTTGAAAACGCTGCGGGAGCGTTCTGCTGTGACACAGAAGAGCTGGGTCCTTCGATTACCGGCAATGAATCGACGTTATTGAACTCGCGCGGCTCGCCTGTATTCATAGACGGAGCGCTTGGAGGCGTCAATGGCGCGCTGGCCTCTGGAACAACGGGTTCTGGAACGGCGGGAGCGCTGAGTTCCATATTCGGTTCCAGTTCCGGCATAGCAGGAACGCTCGGTTCTTCCAATGCGGGAGGAGGAGTCAGGGCGTCCGCAGAAGGAACTTCCGGCAAAGACGGCGGAGTCAAATTCAGCTCAGCGGGTTCTTTCGGCGCGGAGACTTCCGGAATGGACGGAGCGGACAATTCCATTTCCGCATTTGTACGCTGAATTGTCGGTCTTGCCGGCTGTCCGGCAGCATACGGCAACGGACGTCGAGCGGACGAGGGCGTTCTGGCGGGAGTTGAAGATTGAGGAGCCGCATAAACGTGGGTCGTTGTTCGACGCGTCTGAACGCCCGGCGGCGTCAACGGAATGGCGTTCTGAGCCAAAACGCTGTTGCAAATCAATAACGACAGCGTAATCAAAGACAAAGTAATCGTCGATTTATTCATTTTTGCATGTCCTTTCAAAACAATTTGCAAAGAGTAATTCACTATTAGCAATGGCGAGAGTTGTTCGCTCTCTCACAATTGACAATTTGTAATTCGCTGGATACATAGCAATTTTTAATAAACTTGTAAAGAGCGATTTTTTATTATCATTTTATCAATTATTTCTTGCCCCCCTCTTGCATTTGATTTTAAACTGGGATATATTGGTAAATAATACAGAATTAGACAGCGAGACGTTTTAAGCAGTCAAAACTTAAAGACGAACCGCTCGCCGCAGTCATTATTTATTAATTCGTTTTGTACAGGAGAACAGTATGAATTACAATCGCCGCGATATTTTACGCCTCGGGCTGGGTTCGGTTATCATGTCTGCCGCCAGCGCCGCCCCGTTCGCTTTTGCCGAAGACGGCAAGAAAATCATTCCCGTTTGCCTCCAGATGTGGAGCGTCCGCAACGACTTCAAAGCCAATCCGGCGAAGGTTCTCGAAGCCATCGCCAAAATGGGCTATGACGGGGTCGAATACGCTCACATGTACCCGCTGCCAATTAAAGAGTTGGCGAAACTGCAAAAAGACTTCGGTCTGACCTGCACCGGCTCGCACCTCGGACGCAAAGACATCGAAGACCCGGAAACCCTCAAACGCAACATCGAAAATCATCAGATTTTCGGCGGCAAGTTCATTCTTTGCGCCTGGATGAAAAACGACACGGAAGCCGACTGGATTAAAGCGGCGGAAAACTTCTCCAAGTCCGCGGAAATCGCCAAAGAAGCTGGCATGTACGTCGGATATCACGCTCACGCCCACGACTTCAACAAGCTGCCCAACGGCTTGACGACCTGGGAAATCTTTGCTGACCACTCGTCCAACGACGTTCAGCTCCAGATGGACACCAGCAACTGCCCGGACAATCCCTATTACTTCATGGAAAAATATCCGGGACGCTGCAAGACCGTCCACATGAAGGAAAAGGACCTCAAGATTATCGGCGAAGGCACGATCGACTTCAAACGCGTCATTGAGTTCTGCGAAACCAAAGGCGGCGTCGAAAACTACACGATCGAATTCGAGGGCAAAAACCCGATGGTCAGCGTCGACCTCTGCAAGCAGGCATTCGAAAAGATTCGAAATAACAAATAAATATCAGATTTAACACAAGAAATTGCGCTAATAGTCTGGGTATCGGCGCAATTTCTTGTTATTCTTATTAAAAATCCAGAATCCGTTGCAATGCAATCGCGATAGCGTCCATATCTTGTAAATTCCAACTTGATCTTATCTTATATCCATATAATCTACATTTATTTTAATTTTTTTAATCATATTTTGGTTGTACTCCCTAGACACTATTTTTAAGTCCGCTATAATGCAAGTAATAAAAAAGATATTGGACACTTCATTTACATCAACTTTGGAAGTCCAAAGTTCTTCGTAATTTTTAAACATCGAATGGCTTTTGGGCGTTTCCGCGTTGAATGTTGTTTTGGGTTTTTTCTATTTTGTTTGGCAAAATAGCAACTGAAAAGTTCTATTAGTCCCCAAATTGAAAGTGGCAACCCCTTAAATTGTTTTTTAGTTGATTTATTATGCCCGAAATGTATATTACTTCGGCTGGTATGAGAATCATCAACCTTTTGGTTGGCCAGCCCCCGCTCGCAATTGCGGAAATGATCGATAATCTGAATGTTACTCGAACTGCTATTACCGAGCAGCTTTCAGAACTTATTGAGGCAGGTTATGTTGAAAGAACAGTAGAAAAATTATCCTCCCGCGGTCGTCCGCGTCATCGTTACGGCATTACAGATCTCGCCCTGACAGCCTTGTTCCCCGGAGCCACCGGCGTTGTCGTTCCCTCAATCTGGAAGCACATCGAACAGAATTGCGGTCTGCAAATGGCGGAAAAGATTCAGGAACTGGTTGCCGCCGACTTGGCATTAAAGTTCAAGAAAATCGTTGACGGAGAAACTTTGGAAGAACGTTTGCAGCAATTCGTTGAAGGTCTGGCAGACAAAAAAGTCGTTGCGTTTACTCGCGTTGGATCAAACGGCAAAACTGAACTCGTATGGAAAACCAATCCGTTTATCGGCATGCAAGACGGCACTGACCGCTATAACAAAATTGCAACCAAAATGGTCAGCTTGGTTCTCCATGCAGACGTCAAAATGACGTCTTCCCGCATGGGTGGAAACTTCTGCGACGTTTTTGAAATTCAGTAAACAACGTCGTCCAATATGTAACCGTTCATCAGGATTTAGCTTCTCAACCGCAGTCGCTAAATCCTGATTTCTTCTTAACGTCTCGCTGCTAACCTTTAACTGTGTTCTAAAGTATGAAATACCGAATTGGTTTTGTTGTTGGCGGGACTGCTATTCTGGCAATTCTCCTTATTCTTTTTGGAAAAAGCATTTACACCTGGGCGGTCCCGCTGCCGGAAGGGATTCAACCGCAATACGTCGGGACGCAGGCGTGCGCCGAATGTCATGACTTCTTTATGAAACGGTGGAGTCTGTCGTATCACGCCGAGTCCATGAACCACGCAACGGAAAAGTCCGTCCTGGGCGATTTTTCCTCTCAGAAGCTGGAACATTCCGGGGAGACGTCGGAATTCTTCAAAGAAGACGGCAAATACTGGGTCAGCGTCCAATCGCCTGACGGAAAACTGAATAAATATGAAATCAAATACGTTTTGGGCGTCTTCCCTCTTCAGGAATACCTGGTCGAAATAGCAGACGGGAAAATTCAGTGCTTGCCGTGGGCGTGGGACGTTGCTGGAAAGAAATGGTATCATCTCTATGCAGACGACGCTCGGACGTCAACAGAAGGGGACGTCCTGCACTGGCGTCAGCCGGCGCAAAACTGGAACTACATGTGCGCGTCGTGCCACGTAACCAATCTCAAACGAAACTTTGACTTTGCATCCAAGACCTATCACACGACTTTCACAGATATCAATAACGGCTGCGAATCCTGCCACGGACCGGGCAGCGTTCATATTCAAATTGCCAAAAGAAATGACGGAAAACGCGCGTACGACCGCCGATACGGCTGCGGGTTGTTTACGTTCCGCGGCGCGTCCGGGCAGACGTCAACCGACGCCTGCGCTATGTGTCACGCCAGACGTCTGGAAATCTATCCTGACTGGACGCCCGGCGCAAAATTCTGCGACCATTTTTATCCGGAGCTGCTCGACTCTGACGCTTATTATCCAGACGGTCAGATTAAAGAAGAGGACTTTGAATACACGTCGTTCCTGCAGAGCAAATTCTACGCGAAAGGCGGCTCGTGCGTCGACTGTCATGACGCCTTTATCGCTCGAATTCCTGCCAACCAGCAAGACGGATTCCAGCCCAAACCGGTCAGCCAGATGTGCGGGCGATGTCATGACGACGCGAAATACAATTCTCCCGCCCATCATTTCCATACAGCTGGAGCCAACTCGCCGGGAACGCGCTGCGAGGATTGCCACATGCCGTCGGTTACGTACATGGCATTAGACAACCGGCGCGATCATTCCATGTCCATTCCGCGCCCCCAGCTGACGGCGGATTTGGGCGTTCCCAATGCGTGCAATTCCTGTCATAACGACGCTTCCAAGGGAGAAACGCCTCAATGGGCGCAGGCAAAAATTGACCAATGGTACGGAAAGCAGGACTATTCACGCCATTTCGCCTACGCTATCGCCGCCGGTCGACGCGGACGCGATAACCAAGAGACGAGCAAGATTGCAGAAACTCAAAAACGGCTGGCGGAACTTGTCAAGCGAGATACAAACGGCGAATTCGTTCCCGACATTGTTCGAGCTTCTGCGGCGTCTCTGCTTGCCAATTTCGACGGCGCGAGCGTGAAAAACGCTCTCTTTGCTGGTCTGAAAGACGAATCGGAACTGGTCAGGACGGCGTCCGCCCGGGCGTTGGAATACAAATTCCATGACGCCAAAGAACGTCAGCGCCGTCTGGAACCGCTTCTGGAAGACCCGGTGCGGTCTGTACGCATGGAGGCGGCGCGGCAGCTGTCTCAGGTTTTCGTTTACGATAAAACAAAAAATCGACCCTTCGACAAAGCAATGGCGGAATACATCCGTTCTCAGGAAAACCTCAACGACCAGAGCGCGTCCTATCTCAACCTGGGCGTTCTGGAAGAAAACTGGGGACGCTTTTCCGAAGCCGCCCAACGATACCAGCAGTCTCTGGAACTCGACAAGACGTTCTATCCCGGACGCAACAATCTGGCGATGGTTTTGTATCGTCAAGGGAAAAAGGCGGAGGCAGAACGCGAGTTCAAGATTCTCACTCAAACTCATCCCAACGACGCTCAAGCGTGGTATTCGCTCGGGCTGCTCGTCGCGGAAGACAAATCCCGCCTTAATGAGGCGATTCAATATCTGGAAAAAGCCGTTGAACTCAATCCGAACTCCGAACGGATGAGACACAATCTGAAACAGGCAATTGAGGCAGTAGGCAATAGGTAACAAGTTGATGAAAGGCGGTAATGTAGTGAGCGAAGCGAACGAAATTACGCATTCGCCGTTAGGCGAACTTAACGATAGGTGCAAATTTTTGGTTCGCCTTCGGCGAACTGCGTAACTCCGCTCCCGCTGGTCGCTTCGTTACCGCCTTCCATTTACTGCCTTTCTTATTCCACTTCTTGACTTTTTTCTCGCTACAATCGCTACAATCGTTAAAGTTTAACATTTTAACGGACGATTTTATCTATAAGCGCCCTTAGCGTTTGGAAACGGAAATATCTATTGAGTGGCAAAAAACGAGAGGAGAGAATACGCAAAGAGTTCACAAAATTCTCTCGCAACTCGCTACTCGCAACTCGCTACTAAAAAATGGAAACGGAAAATAAACGGTCAATATTGAATTGCGGTATAACTATTGCAGCTATATCAGCGCTGCTAATAGCTATAACTGGCTGCACTCCGCAAAAGTATATTTTCAGCGCAGATAACGACGCGTTATGCCTGATCGAAAACGCCAGTCAGGACGAGCGCTGGCTTATTACAGATTATCGCTTTCTGCCTGACCCGGACTCTCGTCTGTACATGAATTATTATCAGGAAACGCCGTGCCAGCCGCAGGACGACCCGGCTTCCCATGAATATATGAAATGCGTCAGCGGGTATCGCGGCTGGAAAGGCTGGGATAAATACGGCTATGAAATAACAACCGATTCCCGCAACTGGCTTAACTATATGGAATCGGAAAACGGAGTCGTTGTCATTGACCGCGTCAAAGCCGTTGAACTGGCTTTGAAACATTCCCGGGATTATCAAACGGCGCGGGAGAACCTGTATTTGTGCGCCTTGAGTGTAACAGAACAGCGATTTAATCTGGAAGTTCAGCCGTACTATTCCATTTCGTCGTCAACTCGAACGGATTTCAAAGGCTACAATACCGAAACTCTCGACCAGGCGGCGGGATTCCGAAAAACGACAGCCGCAGGCGGAACGATTTTGGCAGAGATCGCAAACAACATCGTTTGGACGTTTGGGTCAGACGGTTCAAGTCACGTTGGAACAACGCTCTTTTCCTACTCGTTGGTTAAACCGCTGCTGCAGTACGCCGGTCGCGCATACACTTTGGAAAATCTGACGCAGGCGGAACGAAACCTGCTGGCAAACGTTCGACGAATGGAACAGTTCCGACAAGGGTTCTATATGTCTGTTGTAATCGGAAACGGTTCGCTTGCAACGCCGTCGTCCGGCGCAGTTGGAATCGGGTCCGGTCGAATCTCCTTCGGGTCTGTCGGAGGGTTCTATGGGTTACTGCGAAGTCAAATGGAACTTGTCAACCAGCGCGCAAACGTCGATTCGCTCAAGGATTCTCTGGATCGAATGCAGGCGAACTGCGACGCCAACCGAATCACAAGCTATCAGGTTGACCAGACTCGGCAATCGCTTTACCGATCGCAGCTTAACCTCCTGACGCAGCAAAACGCTTATCAAAACGCCGTCGACCAGTTCAAAATATCGCTCGGATTGCCGCCGGAACTTCACGTTGAAATTCGCGACCCGCTTTTGGATTCGTTTGAATTGATCGCGGAAGATCTCAAAGCGCTTCAAAAACGGACGGAACAAACGGTTGTCGACATCCGATCCGGCGCGTTGAAGGGGGCGGATTTACAAAATCGCATCAACGCTCTGGTTGCAGAAACGAAGGAGCAAACGCGCATCGTTCGCAACGACGTTCAAGCCTTGCTGGACATCTCCCCGAAACGTCGGGAAATCCTTGATCAATGGGCGTCTCAAAAAGAGCGCTGGGGCGAGCAGATGGACTTGAGCATTTTTGATTCCGGTTTGTTCGATAAACGAGTTGAGAATATTGTTCGAGACGCCAAAGCCACATTCGAGCTGGCAGAGAAGTATTCAAAAGAACTGCAAACTGCCGCGTCGAAAGTTAATAGCGGAAAAGCGCCTGACGACATTGACGACATGGTTTATGCATATAACAGCGTGCTGTTGGAACTGATTCTGGTTCAAGGTCGCGCCAGACTCGATTCCATTACCCTGGAGCCGATTTACATGGATCCGGAATGCGCCATTTCAGTCGCCATGACCAATCGTCTGGACTGGATGAACGCCCGCGCTGCGCTGGTTGACCGATGGCGTCAGATTGAACTTGCCAAAAACGCGTTAAAAGCCGGATTGAAAGTTACATTTGACGGCTCGGTTCGAACAACGGATTTGTCGGAATTCCACGGTTCAACCACCGGCGACATGCGGCTCGGCGTGGCGTTTGACGCCCCGATTACCCGTCTGAAAGAACGGAACTCCTATCGCCGTGCTCTGCTGAACTACTATCAGGCGCACCGGGAATTCGTCGCCTTTGAAGACAACGCTCGAGAGAACATCCGGGAAATCATCCGCAAAATCGACTTGTGCCAAATGTCCTTTGAACTGCAGCGCGCCTCGGTTCTCGTATCCATGTCACAGTACGACCAGCGGCGATTGCAATTGGAACGTCCGCCAAAGCCAAAGGAAACGTCCAGCTTCGGCGACTCGTTTGCTCGAGACTTGATTGACGCTCTTGATTCGCTTTTAACAAGTCAAAACCAGATTATGAACGAATGGCTCCAGTACGAAGCCATGAGAATGGCGCTCGACTACGCCCTGGGCACAATGCAAATCGACGAAAACGGGCAGTGGATTGACCCCGGTTCCATGTCGAACATCTGCCCAATGCAAGGAGGTCGTAGGCTAGAGACAAGAGAGCGCGGAGTGGCATCTCCCGTAAATTCAATCGTAAATCCGTTCGTTGAACCCCGTACCGCAAACGACGTTTTGGAGGACGTACTCAACGGAACGTCCGACTTCAGTTCGCCTGCCGTTCCAACGACAACATCGCCCTTTACACCGGAAGAAATCGCCTTACCGCCAATCGAACCGGAAAACGCAGTTCCTGAATCAAGCAATCGCGCTGCGCCGTATTCTTCTCCGGAAGTAACAAATGATATCCCGGATAACGCTTTACAGAAAGATGTTATTCAGGAGAACGGTTCGCCGGAACTGGATTTCCTGGACGAAGATTCTCAGATTCGAGAAATAGTCGAGGGAGCTGTCCCCGACGCTCCGGTTAATCCGGAAACCGAACCGGCGGTTCGAGTTCTCTCCGGCGCTCGGGATGAAAACGTCAAGCCAACAGCCAGCCCCAACCTGCTGCCGGAAAAGACGCCGGAGTTAGAGCCGATTGAACTCCCCGACGCGCCGCTCCCAATTGAATAACGCTAAAATACTTCAGTTTCAATTTTACAGTCCGGCAGCGCTTCTCTGGCGCGCTGGACTTCATCTTCATCGATTTTGTGAGGAAACGCCAGAATCAGCGTATTTAGTTTGGGCGCGGACTGCAAAGATGCGTAGTCAATTTCGGAACCGAAAAAGCCCAAGTCGGAAACGTACAGTTTGAGCGTCTCAAGATTGGGAACGTCTTTTAGATACGGGATGGCGTCCACGTTTTGAGTGGTTACTGCCAAACTCAACGCTTTGAGTCCTTTTATTTGCGAGAAGTATTCCAGCCCCGTCGAGTTGGAGTCTTTAAGCTCGTTCCAGAAACCCAAAGTCAAATATTCCAGAGACGGCATTTGCGCCATACGCTTTATATCGTCTGTTGTAATAAAGTGATTGCCTCGAAAACAAATTTCTTTAACGCTCGTCGATTTTGGCAAGGAACGGAAATTCATTCCATAGGTAAAGTGAACGGATTCCAGCTTTTGAAATTTATCAAATGGGCAGGACATCGTATGGAAAAACGCGAAATAATTCCAAAAAACGTCGTGATTAAAAGGACCGACTGGAAGGTTGGTTTCGCACCTTAAAAATGGAAATCGGGTTGCGGTTCGATAATAGATTTGCTGTCCGACAACAGACGTTACAATCAGCAGCGTTATTATACCGATTACAGCGCCTTTGCGTCTTGCCAGAAACGAGGACGTCTTTTGAACAAAAGCCGCCGTTCGTCCTTCGTCCTTGCACGTTTTGAACCCAAGAATAACGGCAAGGCCAGGGGCAAAAATCGAAGCGAGAAGCGACCAAAAACAAAGTTCACAATTAGTATTAAACAGTAAAACGAAAAACCAGTTTTGCAAAACGCAAATGACGACGCCAACCGTCCAGACGACAAGCATTGCTGGAACCCCGTATCCAAAACCGGGAAACCGCTCTTGCTTTTTCCAACCTTTCAATAGTTGATGAAAATACAACGCGATTCCAAAACAAAACGTTGGCAGCATAAAGCCATAAATATTAGGAATACTAAAGAGAGACAAACCAAGAAAAATACAAATCAGAAACAAACAGGGAAAATAAAAAACTGCGCCCGCCAGGAAGAACGCCCAGAACATCAGCCTAAGCGGCAAACGTATCTTCCACGAAAGAACCGGCTTGCGCGGCGCCGGCTTTTTCTCTACAATATTCATCTCGAGATAGTCTGCTTCTGACATGGCGTTGATTCTGTCTTGATGTGAAATGTTGGTTCTGATTTGGAAATGTGATAATACAATTATACGAAAAGTTTTTCCCAAATACAATAGGGCGTTAAAAGGATTCTTTTAGCAGGGATAATATGCGTGATATCCTACGCCTTGCTAGGGACGGTAGTAATCGCCTTTGGGCTGTTTTTCCGTTTCGATTTTACACTTCGGCAGAGCTTCCAGGGCGCGTTCGACGTCGTCTTCGTCAACTTTAAATGGAAACTCCAATACCAGCGTCTTTAGTTTAGGCGCGGATTGCAGAGCTGTGTAGTCAATTTGGTATTCAGGATCATGCATTATGTTCGAAGAAACATACAATTTGAGCGTCTCAAGGTTGGGAATGTCTTTTAAATACGAAATGTCGTTTACGCTTCGTTTTGTTACATCCAACGATAATTCTTTGAGTCCTTTTATCTGCGGCAGGTATTCCAAACCCGTCGAGTCGGAATCTTTCAAATTCTTCCAGAAACGCAGCGTCAATCGTTCCAGAGACGGGAATTGAGCCAGTCGTTTCATATCGGTTTCTGTAAGAGAACGGTTGCCGCCTGTAAAGCGAAGCTCTTTTATGCTGGGCGCTGCCGGTATGGAACTGAAATCCTCATCGCTTGTAACGCAAATGGATTCCAGGTTTTGAAATTTGTCGAAAGGACAGTTATCGGTTTCAAAGAATGCGTAATATTTCCAGTAGACTGGCTCCACGTTATAAAACCTCATTTCGGGAAAACGAGTTGCAGTTCGATAATAGATTTGCTGCCCGACAATGGACGTGGCTATCAGCAGAGTTATTAAACCGAGAACGGCGAATTTATGTCTCGTCAGAAATGCGGACGTCTTTTGAACAAAAGCCGCCGTTCGTCCGCCGTCTTTTCCCGCTTTGAATCCCAGAATAACGGCTATGAAGATGGCAATTGTCGGCGTATAAACAATCATCCAAAGTCCAGGAAGGGGATTATGCAGCAAAGCAAAATACCAGTTCTGTAGAATGCTTACTGTTCCCCCTATCGTCCAGACGAGAATCGCTGCCGGAAAACCGTACGCAAAGCCGGGAAAGCGCTCCTGTTTCTTCCAACCGATTATTAATTGATTAAAGTAAATCGCAATCCCAAAACAAAAAGCTGATAAAAGCAGCATATTAACAGGTAAAAACAAAGGCGCGCTTAAACCAAGAAAATTCGCATAGGGAAGTAAACAGACGAAAAAGAAAAAAACGCCTGTCAGGAAAAACAGCCAGAACAACAGACCAAGCGGCAAACGTATTTTCCACGAAAGAGCCGACTTTTGTTCTACGATAATTAGGTTGTTAGGGTTTACGTCGGACATGGTTTGATCGGGTGCGATAAATTTGAGGTTGCGAATACAGGCAATTTTTTTGAACGCAGAGTACGCGGACTCCTCGCAGAGAGCGCAGAAGCAAGCGGTCATGTGTCAATTACGCCTGATTCTCAGGCTATGACACAATGTCCGCTTGCGATTTTAAAAAATAAATTAATCGGGCGGGAATCGTGGCGTAGACAACGAAATTGGCGTCGTCGCCACATTCCCAGCCCGTCTGCGTATTCTGCGAGTAGTCTGCGATCTCTGCGTTCTCTTTTCTTTTTCATGATCATGCCCCCCAAATTTGAAAACGCCTGCTTAATTCAGTTTGAGGGTCGAAAACTATCGTATTGTGACGTTAATACAGCGGCTTGCCGTAGATCAGGATTTTACCCAGATGAAAGCAGTCTTTCTTGAATTCCGGGACGCGGCCGACTTTGACGTATTTCGCTTTGACGGGGGCGGAGCGAAGGTCAATGCGCCATTCCGGTTCCAGCTTGGCGGACGTAAACACTTCCGTCCAGTCCGTTCCGTTTTCCGAAACCCAAACCATAATCGGGACGTTACGATCCCGGTAGTAGCCGCGGTTGGGCGCAACCAGAATTCCGGTAATTTCCGCCATGCCGGGCAGCGTTACAATCGCCCACGGGGACGTTTCGTTGTCCGTATGGAACGTTCGGTCGACGTCGCGGGTGGTATCGAGGCAGAACGGGTATCTGTCCGGAAAGTCGAAACCGCCGGAGGTGGAAATCTTCATCATCGCCTTGTCGGAGAGAATCTTCCCGCCGAAATCTTCCGTCGGATACGGGTTGGGTTCTTTAACGGGATTCTGTTTTCGGATCAGCTGGGCGATTTGAGTAAACAGCGGCATGTTGTCGGTTTGCGACGCCTTTCTCATCAGACCGCGCATCGCCATTGCCAGGGCGTCTGACTTGCCGTCGGTTTGGGCGACGTCGGCAAAGACGTCTGCAATGGCGGCTCCCATTTGCTGTGACAGTTTCTCATCGTCCATGAACCGGTCGGCGCCCCACGTCAGAACGACGCCAAACAGGCTGGACGTGTTGAACTGCGTTTTCAGGCAGGTTTTGAACAGTTCCATGGCAGCGGCGTTATCTTTGTCGAGCATATTGTAATGCTGGTCGAGAACGGCGCGATAGTTATAGACTTCCGACGTCGGCAGGTCTGACTGGCGCATGAGCGAATGGTACGTCAGAAGCTGTTTTAGCAGTTCTTCTTTTCCGCCGTTGGCTTTGCATTTTGGGAAATAAAAACGATTCAGGAGACGCCAGGCGTTGTCGGCGTAATCCTTCAACCCGTTGGCGACTCTGTCCGCCCAGTCCTGCCATGCGTCGTACGGCGCATCGACTTTGTCAAGCCACAGGGCGTAGTCGAGTGCGACGCCGTAATGCGACGGGCAGTATTTCAAGGCGTTTTTGTACAGACTGTTAATATCGGAGTCAAACGACTGTCTTTTGCTCATTGTAACGGTCAGGCTGCGTCCTCCGCCGGCGTTGAAGTACTGAACTTCAATGGTATGTTTTCCCGGCTCGAGGCTGACGCTGGCGGATTTCTCAATCACGCCGTGCGGTCCGTCGTTGTCGATAATAACGTTCCCGTCGATGAGCAGTCGGGAGCCGTCGTCGGAAGCAATTGTGTAGTTGACAGGAGCGTTGTCTGTTACGTTCAGCGTTCCGGTAAATCGAATCGCAACGCGATCGCGGCGTTTAATCGCGTTAATATCAAAACTGTAAACGCGAGTTTCTTCTTCCTTTGTGAGAGTGGAAAAGTCCGGAAGGGTTCTCCCGCCCCATTCGTAGGACGTCGCCGTCAGATTGGAAATCGTCGGCAGCGGATAGCGAAGCTGAAGAATCGTCTTTGCTAAAATGTCGATCAGGTCGGCGCGTTTGTTGGCGCCGTCTTTGTAAATGGACTCGATCATGTCCAGCCCCTGATAGGACAAATCCCAGAAATTGAAATGCGCGCCGGTATACGGCGAGACGCTGTATCCAATAATCCAGCGGTCTTGCGAGCCGCGGAGCATATAGGCGCAATGAGCAGGCTGACCGCCGGGAACAGCCATGACGCCGTGCGCTCGGGCGGTTGACGCCCCAAAGTAGGAAAGCGCGCCGCAGACGCCGCCGATCTTCTGTGACACCTCAGAGCTTGTGTAAACCTTGTCCCAGGGCGCGCGGTACAGTCGTCCCTGAACGGAATCGCCGAAGAAGTTGTAGGAGATGTATCGGCAACACCAGCACGCGCCGGTATAGTCGTCCGGCGGGCAGGAGCGGAATTCGTTCAGCCACAGGTTGTCAAGCGGGTGAATGTTGAGAACGACGTAACGGAACTCTCGAGCGTTGTAATTGTAGGCGTCTTTGACAAGCCGCTGCGTCTGAGCCAGCCGGTAGAACGATTCCAGCAAATAGACGCTGGTCGTGTCGTTAAACTGGGCGTTGAGGGCAATCGCCATGGCAAGGTTCTTCCCGATGGGCGTGTCCAGCCATTTTTCCGACGGGTTATACGCGTTCTTCCAGGAAGAGCATTGGAACATGAGTGTATCCCAAACCTGATACGTTCTGGCGGGATTGTTAATCGGTCCGGACAGGAGGAACGATTCCAGCGTTTCGGTACTGCCGAAAAACAGATTGGCGTTCGCCTTGCCGCCTTCCAGAGCGATGCATTGATCAATCGTTTCCGCGCCGATAATCGACATGGCATAGTAACGCAGAATGATCTTTTTGTTGTTCCCGCTCAAGGTCAGTTTTGAACGGAGCATTTGTTTGATCGCGTCACGGTCGGATTTCATCACGGACTGAGCGAACGATTTTACTTTAACGGAACCCCGTTTTTTGAGCGGCAAAAAGACCTTTGCCATGCGCTCTTCCAAGGTCGGGATTGGAATGGGAGACTCCTCGCCCAGCTCTTGCAGCCAGCCGGCGGCGCCGATTCCCCAGCGCGTAGTCGGGTCCATCTTAACGACTTCTTTCAGCAGCGCGATGTTGGCGTCTTTATATCCTTCCCGGTACGAGTTCAAGCAAAACGGGAGCAAAGCCAGAACCTGTTTCTGCTCGACGGTCAGTTTGTCATTGCGGGGGTCGTTTTGCTCTTTTTTAATAAACGCCTCGCCTTCCTCAAATTTACCTTTGTTACGGAACTCGGAGATTTTGTCTCCGTACCACTGATAGTCAAAATTGTAAAATCGACGCCAGCCGGTTTTGTCGTCCGGATCCTGCTTTTCCATCAGATTCCAAACCGATTGGAAACTTTTGTCAGAACGAAGAAATCCGATGGACGAAAACGGAATGAGCGTATTGAAGAACTCTGCCGCGGTATTTGCCGCTTCAACGCCGGATTGACTAAACGCCCTGTTTTTGATAGTCTCTGTCTTTTTCCAGACGTCCAAAAGCGCCGTCGTCCGTTTGACGATGACGCTGGCGGTAACGTCGAAGGGAATGTTGCCCCAAATAGCAAAACATTCTCCGGCGGGCGTGTAACACGCAATCGCGGGATACTGGGTAATGTCAACGCGAAGGGATTTCGCCGTCGCGTTGGCGGCTTCAATTGCAGCTGAATTGACGGACGGGACGTCGTACGTACCCGTCAGAAACGTCTCGGCAAGTTTGCTTTGAACTTTCGGATTGTTCCAGACTTTTAAAATCGTCTCGCCGGAAACGCACCAATCGCTGCCGTGATAGAAAATCAAAACAGGTTTGTTTTCCGCCTTTGCCTGCTGACGCAAGTCGCCAGAAGCGTCTTGTCCGTAAACGGGGGTTGTCAAAAACGCCGCGGCAAATGTGAGGAATAAAAAACAAAACGTCTTTGAAGTCTGGAATGATCGCTGCATGATAGCCTCGACTAAAAGTTAAAGTAATTCTTTGCGTTCTTATAGCTGACGTTTTCGACCAGTTCGCCGACCAGGTCGAAGTCGTAGGGAATCAGCCCGTTGGTCATGTCGTTTCCGAGCATGTTGCACAGGATTCGACGGAAATATTCGTGACGCGTATACGACAGGAACGAACGGCTGTCGGTGAGCATTCCGACGAACAGACTCAAAAGCCCTTCGGCGGACAGGATGTTGATTTGGTCTTCCATGCCCTGCTTTTGATCGAGGAACCACCAGCCGCTGCCGTACTGGATTTTGCCGGGATAAGAGCCGTCCTGGAAGTTGCCGATCATCGTCGCCACCATCGCGTTACAAGCTGGGTTGAGGTTGTACAGAATCGAGCGCGCAAGCTGATCCGTACTGTCCAGCTCGTCGAGAACGGAGGACATCGCCAGGCCGGTTTCGCCGTCGGCAATCGAGTCGCAGCCAGCATCGGGTCCGCAAATTTTGTAAATGCGTGACGAGTTGTTTCTCATCGCGCCGAAATGGAACTGCTGCGTCCAGCCGAACTTGTGATTGAGCTTGCAGCATTCAATCAAAACCAGCCGGGCGAACCCGTCCGCTTCCTCCGGGGTAATCGGCTGTTGAGCAATCGCCTTTTTGAGAATCGCGTCCGCCTGCGCGGCTGTGATTTTGGTTTTCGGGAACATGCCCAAGCCGTGATCGGACAGCTTGCAGCCGACCGATGCGAAAAACTCGTACCGCTGTTCCAAAGCGGAAAACAGAGCGTCAAAGGTTGCAATCGGCACGCCTGTTACAGATTCCAGCTTTTCCAGCCACGGCAGAAAGACGTCGGGCTTGTCGATTGCCATCGCCTTGTCCGGACGCATGGTCGGAAGCATCTTCGCCGGGAACGTCGGATCGTTTTTCGCCTTGATGTGATATTCGAGCGAATCAACCGGGTCGTCCGTCGTACAGACGGTTTCGACGTTCATGCGCCGCATGATGCCCTGAGCGAAGAATTCCGGCTGAGTCAGCATGACGTTGCACTTTTCCCAAATCTCCGGCGCGGTTTGAGGGGACAGCAGCGTTTTGATCCCGAACGGGTTGTTCAGTTCCAGCGCCGTCCAATGATACAGCGGGTTGCGAAGACATTTGACGTACGTTTCCGCCCACTTCTCAAACTTCTCCCAGTCGGACGCGTTCCCGTCCGGCCCCTTCCCGGTTATGTAACGCTCCGCGACGCCGGCGGTTCGCATGGCTCGCCATTTGTAATGGTCGCCCGCCAGCCAGATGTGCGTCATGTTTCTGTACTGAATGTTGTTCGCCGCCTCGGAGGGAACGAGATGACAGTGGTAGTCAATAATCGGCTGATTCTCAGCGTATTCGTGATAAAGGCGCTGCGCCGCCGGCGTTTGAAGCAGGAAATCTTCTGTGATAAATGGTTTGGATTCGTTCATGATGAAATAAGGGAGTAGGGAACAGGAAACAGGGAATAGAGAGTTAGCGCTGCTGACGCGCTTTGCGTAATTTCGAATTCCGCATTCCTAATTCCGAATTATATTGTTTCTACACTGCATCCCAGCTGCCCGAGACGCTTTTTCAGTTCTGCCAGGATTTTGGCGTTCTGATAAAGTCCGACAATGGCTCCGCCCGACCCGGCGAACTTGGCAGACGCGCCGCACTGGCGAGCGACTTCGATCATTTCGACTTGCCCGGCGGGGAGCTTGCAAATGGATCGGCGCAGATCAAAATTGGCGTCGATGAGTTTGTTGAGCGTTTTGTAGTCGTGGGTTTCAAGCGCCCGTTTGCCGTCAAACGCAATTTGAGCAAAGCGCTTCATGGCGTTAACGACTGCTGGTTCTCCCATATCGAATCGGGCGCGGAGGTTGTTGTGGAAAATCTCGGTCGGTTCGCTGACGTCCGTCTTGAACGCAACGTACAGCGGCAAGTCGGACGGAATTGTCATGCGTTTATACGCGCCAAAGGTCAGCCCGTCGACGGTTTTCATCTTCTTTTTGTCGAAGTCCATGTAGACCATGCCCTCGTACGCCTGAATGACGCGGTCTTGCAGCCCGGCGGTAATGTGAAGTTCCTGCATCTCGACCGACAAAACCAGAGACGCCAGCAGATACGGAGGGATGTCTACATTATAGAACTTCATCAGCGCCCGCATGGTTGCGGTGATAATGGCGCTGGAACCCGCCATGCCGACCTGTCGGGGAATTTTGGTTTCGTAACGAATCGAGAAGTTGCGCTTGTGCAGCGTCTCGCCTTTGGCGTGACAATACTCGACAAACCGTTTAATAGACGCTTTAATCAGACGCACGCCGCCGTAGTACCCGTGCAGAACGACGTCGTGAACCAGATCGCCGACGGACTCAAACTGGCTCTGGTCTTCCAGACAGGGAACGATTTCCACCTGTTCCCATTCGTACAGCGTTACCTGAGCGTAGTACTGCGGAATGCAGACGGAAATCGTCTTGCCGTTATAGCCGTCAGAGGGGTTCCCCAGCAAACCGGCGCGAGCGTATGCTTTTGTTTTGATTATTTCCATGTTTGATGTTGTGAGTTGCGACGCTCTATGCGCCAAAGGTCCGGCGATGTAACAGGCGGTTAATACTTTCGGGTCAGAACGAACTGAGCCAGATTCTTCAGCGATTCCCGCGATTCCGCCCCCGCCTCCGAGCAGTCAACCTTTTCAAGCTCTTCCAACGCCAGAGCGACCTGCTTTTCCGCCGCCTTTCGAGCGAACTCCAGAGCGTTGGTTCGTTTCAGCCACGGCATTAATTCCGCAGCTGGGTTTTCGGAATCTTTAATTGTTGAAGCAATCTCGATTCGCTTTTCTTCGGAAACGCACTGCAAGGCGTAAATCACCGCCAAAGTCGATTTCTTCTTTTTGATGTCTTGCCCTAACGTTTTGCCGACGACCTTTTCGTTGCCGGAGACGTCCAGCAAATCGTCGACAATCTGAAACGCGGTTCCCAAATGAAGACCAAAGCGCCCCAGGCTGTCAACCGTTTCCGGCGCTGCGTTGGCGAACATCGCGCCCAGCCGACACGAACATTCAATCAGCGCTGCGGTCTTCCCTTCGATTATTTTATAATACAACCCTTCGTCAAGATCGATTGTTCCCCGGTTGACTTCCTGACGCAGTTCGCCCAGACAGAGCTTTTCGCTGGTGGCAGCAATGAGATTGAACGCGTCGAAATTCTCCAACGAAGCAGTCAGCTTCATGGCTTTGGAAACGATCAAATCTCCCAGCAGAACCGCCGCCTCGTTGTCCCATCGGGCGTTGATAGTGGCTTCATGACGACGCAGCGTTGCCTCGTCCAGGACGTCGTCGTGAACCAAAGACGCAGTGTGAACCAGTTCCATAATGGTTGCGCAGGTGATGTGTTTCGGGACAATCTCTCCGCACAGCTGAGCGCACAGCAGCGTCAGGGCGGGTCGCATTCGCTTTCCCGACAAGTGTCGGCATTGATCGAACAGTTTTTTCAGCTGATCATCCTTGCTGGTTAGCTCCTTTTTGATTTGGCGTTCGGTTTCAGCCAACGCGTCTTGAATAGGGGCGTACAGCGACGACATATTGTTTTTAGCGTTCGGTTCAGACGGTTTAGCGGCGGCAGAGGGGTCTGACGTCGATTCTTCCGAAAGCGCGGCGGGATCCGTTGCGTTCTCAGGCTCGTTCATGGATCTTTACTCTAAAGGTTTATAATTCAAATACAATAACAAAATCAGACTGCTTTAAAAACAATGGTACATAGCTCGGAACGTCGTTTCCCAACGGCGAGTAACTCGAAGCGTGCAATCTATTATTCAATACTATATATTTTAACATAAAAATGAGCGTATCGAGAGCCGCGCCCGTAATTTAAGGTAAAAAATCAGAAAAAGAGAACTCGGATTGCGCTTTTGGACAAGTTATTCGGATTATACCGATTGCGGACAATAATTAATTTGACGGAATTTAAATTGACAGAAGCGCTGTTCTTTTTTCCCTTTTGATATACATTTTAACTTTTTGACCGTTTAGCGATTCAGCCCCCCCTTGTAAATTCTAAATTTTAGCTATAATGTATTTACTTTTTGTGATTCTCCATTTTCACGGAAGTGATGGGGGTGTAGCTCAGTTGGTAGAGCAAAGCACTTTTAATGCTTAGGTCTCGGGTTCGAGCCCCGACACCCTCAGATTTTTCTTTACTTACGATAAGTTCTTGAATTTTCTTAAGTTAAGCTGAATTACTCATGAGATCATTTATTAGATTTTTTGCTCCGCGAAAGAAAATCAACTACGAGATTCAGTTTGATTCTTTTACCGTTTCTTTGATTGCTAACGAGTCTGAACAGGAATGGACGTTCCGTTGGAGCGAGCTGGTTTATATCGCCGTGGGGACGCTGGACGCCGATCCCTGGTTCGACGACTATTTTCTTATTTTTAAAACGAGCAAGTCTGACGAATTACTTACCGCGTCGCTTGACTACAAGGGCTGCTCAAAACTGTTTGACTATATCGAAAAAGAATATCTTTCCGGTCTGGATTTAAAAGACCGGCTGGCAAACTGTACTCAACGCGCTTCCAAAATCCTCTGGCCGCCAGAACTGGCAGAGCGTTCCGTTCCGGAATGGGCGCAGGATTGACGAGGATTACACATAAATTTGCTTGGTATCAGATAAACTTTTTTACGCAATTCTGTCTTTTCGAGAAAAATTTTTTAATGTTATTCACCCTTTAGAAATAATTTATCGTATAATACAAGAGGATTAATATTGCGCGAATATGCTTTTTTGCTATGATAGCAAAAAACACAAACAATAAAATGGGAGCTAATATTGCATTAAAGCCGGACGTTATTCAGTGGGCAATACAAAGATCTGGGTTGTCTGAAGAGAAAATATATAAAAAGTATCCCAAACTGAAAAACGATTCTCCCAGTCTAACTCTTAAGCAATTAAAAGATTTCGCTAAAGATGTCCGCGCTCCATTTGTCGATTTGCTTTTGGGAACAATACCGCCAGATGCAGAGTTGCCAATTCCTGATTTTAGAACTCAAGGCGACAAACCAATCCAAAAACCCAGTCAAAATCTACTGGATATTATCTGGATTATGAGAAAACGCCAAGAGTGGATGCGAGATTATTTAATATCTCAGCAGGCGCAGCCTCTTTCGTTTATTGGAAGCCTGAGAAGAGTAAACAATCCAAAGTCGGCGGCAGTAAAAATCAGAGAAATTCTTGGTATTGAAGCGGATTGGAAGCAAGACGCTCCTCAGTCGAACTACCAATTAAAATATTTTCGAGAAAAGATGGAAAATATTGGGGTTATGGTATTCTTGGAAAGCAGTTTGAATTCTAAACAACAATTCGATCTAAAAGAATTCCGCGGTTTTGTTTTGAATGATAATATTGCCCCATTTTTGTTTGTCAATGCCGCAGATTCTAAATCGGCTCAACTGTTTACGATAGTACATGAATTCGTTCATCTTTGCAAAGGAGATGGCGGTTTGATTGATATGGACAACGAAAAAACAGCCGAGTCTTTTTGCAATCAAACTGCAGCAGAAATTCTGCTTCCTGAAAAGCCATTTATAACCAAGTGGAATGAAAATGTAAATAAAAGATATCAGTTCAATGAGAATGTCAATTCAATTGCCAGGAATTATGGCGTCAGTTCGCTTGTCGTTGCTCGCCGTGCAAAAGATTGTCTTCTGATTACGAAAGATGAATACTGGGATTTTTACAATAATCAAGTAAATATAAACTATAATCAAAAGAAATCGGGTGGCGGTGATTTCTACAAGAAAAAGCGTTATCAATTATCCAGTAATTTCAGTTATTCTGTCATAATTGCAGAAAAATATGGTCAGATAACGTTTCGTGAAGCATTTAACTTGCTGGGGTTGTCAAGCGCTACATTTGATAAATTTTCAAATTACATTACTGGAGACGTTCGATGAGTCTTTTTGATTACGATGAAAGAGGGATTAGAAGAACCCAGTATGTGTTAGACTCCAATTATTTTATTGGATCTGCACGCCATTATTACGATATGGGTATTTTTCCTTGTTTCTGGAAATGGACAGAAAGACGTTTTCAAGACCATTCTTTTATTATCATAGATAAGGTATAATAAGAACTATTAGACGGCTCTGATGAATTAGTTCCTTGGGTAAAAGGAAGTCTTAAACATTTTATTGTTAAAACTGACAACCAAGAAATTACAGATTCATTTTTCTATACTATGGAATATATTAGAGGATTATCATTATCCAATCGTAAACGTTATGAAAATAATGCTGTAAACGATTTCTCTTATGATGCAGATCCTTGGCTAATTGCTTACGCAAGAATCAATCCGAATGTTTGTATTGTAACAGACGAAATACCAGAAACAAGAAAAACAAGAGTTAAAATTCCTGAAATTTGTAGAGAAATGCGCCTTCAGTATATGAAAACCGAGGATGTATTAAAACAATTTCAGCCTGTTTTTGACTGTGATGATTTTGACAAATAGCGTTATAGAACTATTATAAACTGCCAAGAATACAATATTGGATGTACTCCCTTTGAGTATTATAGACAGAAATCTTAAACAAGAAAAATCAGGAAATATCGAAAATGGCAAAAAAGACGTCAGCGCAGCGCAGTTCCGGGCCGTATCCTCTCAATATTCGTGAAGAAGAGCTGAAAAACAAAGTGGCGCACGATTATTTCGGCGATTATGACACCACTAAAATTATCGGCAATATAGACTTCTGCATTGCTAAAGTTACTGAAAGAACAAAGGGCGAACAGAAAACCTTTTTCGAAGATTTGAACGAGGTGCAGTCTCTGTTTTGGGCGGAAGCGAAAAAGGGCGCGAAAAAAGACGTCTTTGAATCGCTCGTGCAGCTTATTCTCACGATTGGCAAGTCGCGCGTTTATGAGAATCGGCTGCCGCCGCTGTTTTTGGGCGCGTTCGACGCTGAAAAAATCGTTTTTATCCCGTATCTTTCCATTGCCGGCGTATTTGTTCAAAATGACTTCAACTGGAACGTAACGCCGTCAGACCACAAAACCAAAGAATTCCAGCAGGTTTATCGAACGGTAAAAATCGACCTGGCGAACAACGCGCGTCTGTTTCATTTTGGAGAGGACGACTCGCAGCTTCGCAAGTTTATAAAAGCCAATTTCAAGCTCGGGCGAACCGGCGTACAGAGCATCAATATAACCAAAAACAATTTTACGACGATCTATCTGAAATGGCTCAAACACGTTAAGCCGACAATCGACATTGATTGGGACAAAGCCAAAAAGAACGGCATTCTCGACGCGGACTTTTATCTGGCGGATCTGCTGTCGAAAGACAACGAAAGCATTAAAGACTCGCTCAACGTTCTGTTACATTCCGACCATTACGTGATGAACCGCGGCGTAGACGAGATGGGTCTGAAACTGACGTCTACCATTGCGTTCAGCGACAACCAAAAGGCGTACCGCGAATTCTGGAACGTCTACAACCGACCGCCGCGAAAGGAGTTCTGGGACTATATCGTTCAGCGTCGCGACCTGCTCACACCGCAGGACGTCCGGGAGCGCAAAGGCTCGTTCTTTACGCCTCAGCAATGGGTAGAACTGTCGCAGCAGTACCTTGCCGACGTTCTGGGCGAAAACTGGCAGGACGAATATTACATCTGGGACTGCGCCGGCGGAACGGGCAACCTGCTTGCCGGTCTGACCAACAAATACAATATCTGGGCGTCCACGCTCGACCAGCAGGACGTCGACGTCATGTACGACCGCATTGACAACGGAGCCAACCTGCTCAAAAGTCACGTTTTCCAGTTCGATTTTCTCAACGACGATTTCGATTCCGACAAAGTTCCTGCTGACCTCAAAAACATCCTTTCCGACCCGAAGAAGCGAAAAAAGCTGGTAATTTACATCAATCCGCCGTATGCGGAAACGATGAGTTATGGGACAAAATCAAAAGCCGGTCTGCATGTTTCAAAAGTAAATGAAAAGTATAAAAAGGAATTAGGTCAATGTGCAAATAGAGAATTATTTGCTCAGTTTTTTATGAGAATTTATAAAGAATGCGGTAATTGTATTCTTGCTGAATTTTCTAAGCTAAAAATATTTCAAGCTCCGCATTTTGAAACCTTTAGAAATGTTTTTTTGGCTAAGATTAAAGCTGCATTTCTCACACCAGCAAATTCTTTTGATAATGTGAAAGGTGAATTTCCAATTGGTTTTTTTATATGGGATACAAGTATAAAAGATAGTATATCTTCTATCATTGCAGACGTCTATAATATCAAGGGCGATAAAATTGGTAAAAAACACGTATATAATTATTCAAACTGTAAAACTATAAATGAATGGTTTATAACAACCAGAAATAGAAATGAAAATCTTCAACTTGGTTTTATGGCTTGTCTTGGCAATGATTTTCAACAACAAAAAGTTAATTACATTTTGAGTAAAAAGGAGATTATGAAATCTCCGCGAGGTTCTTATGTTACAGATAAGAATCTAATTGAGACAGGCGTCTATTTAGCAGTACGTCAATGCATAGATGCAACGTGGCTTAATGACCGCGACCAGTTTTTGTATCCCAATGACGGCTGGGAATCGGATTCAGAATTTCAAACTGATTGTTTGATTTATACGTTATTCCACGGACAAAATCGAATTACCAGCTCCCAGGGCGTCAACCATTGGATTCCGTTTTCTGAGCAGGAAGTTGACGCTAGAGATACGTTCGCGTCGCATTTTATGACTGATTTTCTTTCTGGAAAAATCACGATGGAAAGTCCGGAGGGAGGGTTGTTCGCGTCCGCTCAAAAGCCGAAAAAGCTTAAGCTGAAGTATTCCAGCGAGGCAAAGGCGGTTTTAAAAGCGGGGCGCGAGTTGTGGCGATATTATCACGCGACCGCGGCTAAATCGAAATACAACGTCAACGCCTCTTTATACGACATCAAAGAGTATTTTCAGGGACGCAACGACAAGGGCAAGATGAACAACAGCAGTTCCGACGAACGGTATAACGAACTGATTGGAAATCTGCGTTCTGCCCTGAAAGATTTGGCAAAACAAATCGAACCAAAAGTTTACGAATACGGGTTCTTGAGGGAGTAGAGGGGAATTAGCAATTAGCAATTGTCAATTAGCAATTGGCGCAAGCGTCAGGCGAGCCGGGTTGCGTAAGCGCCCCGGAAAAAAGTCCCGCTGATTTATTTGTGACATTTTTCGGAGTGCGAGAGGGAAGCGTAAGCGGAACTCTCGCTTTTTCCTTGACGGCAAAGCCGTCAAGTTGTAGCCCGAGGACGGAGTCCATATTGGACTGAAGAATACTTCCATAAAATCGTCAAAAAGTTATCGCTTGATGAACGGCAGGAGATAATGCCAATTGTTAAGAAACCAACGATAGATACGGACAAGAAACCGTTGATTCTGCTGCTCCTCGCGAAGCTGTTCGAGTTTCTTACGTCCTTCAAGCGTTAACGAAAATATGAAGGTCCCGCCAATGTAACGTTCAGCTTGAATATAATTGTTTTGAACCAAATCACGGATCATTGAATTTAAGTCATAAGAGGACATTCCAAAGGGATTTCCCTCATTGTAATTGATATCAGTTGGGGATTCGAGTGATTCGCAAAATGTCAATACTGACAACAGGTGTTCCTCGTATTGCTTGTTGTTCATATACTACTCCTTTATTTGGGGGTAATGAGATTTTATATGTACGTTAAACATTATACCTCAAACAAAGGTTTTGTAAATATATAACCAGAATTATAATCTGAATTATTCCAGCGGGGTAAAGAGATTACGGCGGACGGAACGTCCGCGAACCAGCGGGGCAGAGGGACTTTCCACTTTCAGAAGATTTTTGGAGGCTTCCGCTTTTTCCTTGACGGCGCAGCCGTCAAGAAGGACTCCGAGGGCGGAGTCCATCCGGGGGTGGTTTTCGGCTTCGTCGTTTTGTATGAACACTTCTCGTCGTTTTGGTTCGCCTTCGGCGAACTGCGTAATTCCGTTCGCTTCGCGAACTCCATTACCGCCTTTCATTTTCCGTGGGTTTCACCCACGGCTATTAAAATTGAACCGCTAACGCGGTTCTAGCGGAAGCGTAACTTCGTTCGCTTCGCTCACTCCGTTACCGCCTTTCATTTTTTTGTGTTCTTTGTGTTCTTTGTGGTATAATTTTCTTTGGCGGACAGGATGTCCGCGAACCCGCAGGGCGGAGGGGCTTTCCACATTCAGAAGATTTTTGGAGGCTTCCGCCGCAAAGCGACCAACGGGAGCGGGTATAATACGTTTCGCGCGGTAGCGCGGATCGGGAGCGGAGCCTCGCCGCCCTTTTTTGAAAAAAAGGTTCTTCCCCTCAAACTTCCCTTTCCAAAAAACTTTAGTAAGGGGAGAAAATAAAGTAAGAACGTCGTAAACTAATCGGCGAATATCCGTCTAATCCGTTAAATCCGTGTGCGGGCTGAGCTGCACACAACCTTAGACCAACGCTTGCGTAATTGCTAATTGCTCATTGCAAATTGCTAATTTTACTCTTCTTCAATCGTCGACGAGTGCGAGTCGAAGCCCAGCAGGAATTCCCGGATTTTCTCCGCGCCGCCCCAGATTTCTCTCATGAAGACGTTTTTAATTGCCGCCAGGACGGCGTTCTTCTGATTTTTGGTCAGGGTTCCGTAGCCGGTAATGAGAGCCAAAATCGCGGTCGGTTCCCCCGCAATGCGTTTGGCGGCATCGGACGGACCGAGCTTGTAGATCGTCAGCTTTTTGAGCTTCTTCCCCTGGTCCGTTAGCTCGCAAAGGGCTTCTATTAGCAGAAACTTGCCGGACGCCGGGATAAGCTGAGCGTTCGCCTTGGCGGGAAGAAGTCCCTGAGTTCCCTTGACCTGCCAGCCGGTTTCCAGCTTCCATTGTCCGACGAGGTTTTCCGCCCCGACCAGGAAATAGACGGCGTTCGGGTTGAACTTGCCCAGCTTGGGCGTTGCGGCGATTCCCTGTTCCTCGGCTGGAGCGTCGCCGTTCGTCGAGACGTCGAGAGATTCGCCGTCGGATTCGGTCTGAGGCGCCTCGTCTTCGTCTGGTCCTTCCAGGTCAATCGGAGCGGTCAGAACCGCTTTGCAGCGAGGGCAGCGGAATTTTCTGCCGATGATTTCGTCTGGTAACTTCAATCGGGCATTACATTTGGAGCAGGTAACGCGTATCATAATATCATCAAAGGGATTATGGGGTTTAATTAAACGGGTTTTCTTGTTGATTTTCCAGTATTATAACATAGAATAAGCCCAATTGCAAGAGTCGGGCAGAATTTTTTTGTGGGGGATTGTCAAAAAACCATTTAACGGTACAATACGTAATATATATAATTGGAGATTTATATTTTTAAAAGTCTGCTTTTGGCGAGACAGCTTGAGAACCGTTCTTCTCAAACCTGCCAAACGCAACGACATTATCCACACTCAACACAACCAAAAAACAATGTCAATTTCCGAATGGCTTAGCGGCAAAATTTTTAGTTACGTTCACGGCAACAACCTCGTTTACAATACGTGCTGGGAAGACCCCCGGTTAGACCTGGTCGCCCTGGAACTCAAGCCGACGGACAACGTCATGGTCATTACCAGCGCCGGCTGCAACTCGCTGGACTACGTTCTCGGCGGCGCCAACCACGTCTACGCGGTTGACATGAACTTTCGTCAGAACGCTGTTCTCGAACTGAAAAAAGCGTGTATCAAAGCGCTTGACTACGACGACTTCTGGAAGATCTTCGGCGAGGGCACGCACCCCAAATTCAAGGAAATCTATCACGACGTTTTGCGTCCCATTCTGCCGATGGAGTCGGTTAAATTCTGGGACAAAAAGCAAAAGTACTTCCTCAAAAAGAAAAAGCCGTACTATTTCCGCGGCACGTCCGGACAGTTTGCCCAGATGATTAAATTCTATATTGACAACGTCATCAAGGTTCGTCCGCTTATTGACGAGCTGGAGCAGGCGGAAACGGTTGAACAGCAAAAGGAAATCTACTTCGACAAGGGCTTGAAAGACAAATTCTGGAGCGGAATTATGAAGTATCTCATGAACCGCGACACGACCCTGGCGATGTTGGGCGTTCCCCGCGCTCAGCGATACCAGGTGGAAAGCCAGTACGAAGGCGGAATCGTCAAGTTTACCGAAGACTGTCTGGAAGCCGTTATGACAAAACTCCCGTTTAAGGAAAACTACTTCTGGCAGGTTTACATCAACGGACATTATTCTCCGGAATGCTGTCCGAACTACCTCAAAAAAGAGAATTTTGAAGCGTTGAAAAACGGTCTGGTCGACAAGGTTACAACCTATACGCAATCGGTCGAACAGTTCCTCCGCGCGCACGACGAAGTCGAAATCAGCCGCTTTATTCTTCTTGACCACATGGACTGGATGGCGTCGTTTAACCCGGCGTGGCTGGATTCCGAATGGGAAGCGATTCTTCAGCGCGCCGTTCCCGGTCAGACGCGAATTCTGTGGCGCAGCGGCGGTCTGAGAACCGAATACGTCGATCAGATCAACGTTACTCAAGACGGCAAACCCGTCAAGATGGGCGAGCTGCTGAAGTACTATCCGGAATGGGCGGCGGAACTGCACGAAAAAGACCGCGTCCATACCTACGGCAGCTTTTACATCGCTGACCTGTTGATTTAATTCAAAAAGTTTATTCAGAAAGTTGGAATCAACGGCGAGGGATTCAGACGGATTCCTCGCTGTGTTACATTAAACAATCCCGCCTGACGTTTCTTATACATATCAATCATGCGCGTTTTATCAGGAATTCAGCCGACCGGCAAGATACATTGGGGCAACTATTTTGGCGCGATCCGCCAGTTTATCAATTTACAGTCCACGCCAGATCAGGCGTACTATTTCGTCGCCAACCTTCACGCGTTAACGACCATTCGCGACAAGGCCGTTTTGGAAGAGAACACGCTTGGCGTCGTTCTGGACTTCCTCGCCTTGGGCTTGGATCCCAACAAGGCGACGCTGTTCGTTCAGTCCGAAGTCCCGGAAGTGTCCCAGCTGTGCTGGCTGCTGCTGACTGTTACGCCGATGGGGCTGCTGGAACGCTGTCACGCCTATAAGGAAAAGAAGGCGAACGGTCTGACCGCCGACGCGGGCTTGTTCAACTACCCGATTTTGATGGCGGCTGATATTATCATCTACGACTCCGACCTCGTTCCGGTCGGGGAAGATCAGCTTCAGCATATAGAAGTCGCCCGCGACGTCGCCGCCCGATTCAACCATCTCTTTGGCGAGACGTTCGTTCTGCCCAAAGGATACGTTTTAGACAACTCTGCCAAGGTGCCCGGCACGGACGGTCAGAAGATGTCCAAGAGTTACAACAACACGATTCAGGTCTTTGAAGAGCAAAAGCAGCTGCGAAAGAAGATCATGCGAATTCAAACGGACTCTCGACCCATGGAAGAGCCGAAGAATCCGGACGAATGCCCGCTGTTCCAGCTGTACCAGCTTTTTGGCGACGAGCAGGGAATCGACGAGCTTCGGGAAATCTACGCCAAGGGCGGATTCGGCTACGGCATGGTCAAAGGACTTGTCGCCGACGCTGCAGAGAAGGTTTTCGGACCGGCGAGAGAACGTCGAGCGGAATGGGCGTCGAAACCGAAAGAAGTTAGAGAAATCCTCGACGCCGGGGCTGCCAACGCCAGAAAGAAAGCGAAAGAAGTTCTCCTCCGCGCTCAGGAAAACAGCGGCATTTTCCCGCCGAAGTAAAACTGAACGGAATTAATGCGCTGTTACAACGTCAGACGCGCGAAGGAACGACATCCGTTTTATTTTATAAACGCAATTATCAATGCAAGGACTCCTGTTTGACAATTTCGTCCGTTACGCGTCAATATCCAGCAGACGTTATTTAGGAAATAAATATCGTCTGTTGCAGTTTATTGATTCCGTCATTTCTCCTTACCGTGAGAATATCCGGTCGGTTGCAGACGTCTTTGCTGGAACGGGCGCGGTTTCGTCTTTGTTTACCGACAAGCAGATAATTACAAACGATATTTTATACAGCAATTATCTGTGTCATATCGCTTGGTTTGGGGGCGAATCGTATTCAGAATCCAAAATAATTGAACTGATTCAACAATATAACCAAACAGACGTTGAAGAATCCAATTATATGTCTGACAATTTCAGTAACACGTATTTTACTGAACGCGTTTGTAAAAAAATCGGTTATATTCGTGAGGATATCGAGTCGTTATTCAACGCTCAAAAGATAAACTTTCGCGAGCGGGCGTTTCTGGTTGCTTCCCTGCTCTATGCAATGGATAAAATTGCCAACACGTGCGGACATTACGACGCGTACCGTCAAGGGGTTAAAAACCTGGCGCAATTGGAATTGAAAATTCCAGAAATAACATGGGCTAATAATCCGAATAATCAATGCTTTAATGAGGACGCAAACGCGCTGGTCCGGAAGATTGAGCCGGATTTGGTTTATATCGATCCGCCCTACAATTCCCGTCAGTATTGCGATTCTTATCACGTTTTGGAAAACGTTGCGCGTTGGGAAAAGCCGGAGGTTTTCGGCGTGGCGCGTAAAATGAATCGCGATTCGTTAAAAAGTCAGTATTGCACTCGCAGCGCGCCAGAGGCGTTTCACGATTTAATAGACAATATTTCTGCCCGTTACATTCTCGTTTCCTATAATAATATGGGAGAAGAGGGCGACGGACGATCTAACGCCAAGATTTCCGACACGGAAATTTTGGATGTTCTCGCCGCTCGCGGGAAGGTGGAAGTTTTTTCTTCCAAGTACAAAGCGTTTTCCGCTGGAAAATCCAATCGACCGCAAAATGAAGAAAGACTGTTTTTTGTCGTTGTTCGATGATATTGACAATGGTCAATTTCCTGAAAAGTACAATGTAATATCATTGACAACGCCAATCGCATCGCCGCTGAATTATACCGGGGGAAAGTTTAAACTTTTGCCTCAGATACTTCCGCTGTTTCCCAAACAGGTCGAGACGTTTGTTGATTTATTTTGCGGAGGCTGCAATGTAGGCTGCAACGCCGCGGCAAATCGCGTTGTATTCAACGACAATAACGAAATTCTTATTGGTTTGCTTGGATGGTTTCAGCAAACTGACAGCGAATCTCTTTTTAATTCGATTGAGAGTGTAATTCAAAAATATGAATTGTCCAATTCCATGAAATATGGATATGAATATTACAACGCCAACGGTTCAGACGGACTGGCAAACGCCAATCGAGAGGGGTTCCAGAAGCTGCGCGATGAATTCAACGGGTTGGATATTCGCAATTCCTATTATTACTTGTTGCTTTACGTTTTAATTATTTTCTCTTTTAATAACCAAATCCGATTTAACAGGAACGACAAATTCAATTTGCCCGTTGGTAAAAGAGATTTTAATTCAAAAATGCGAAACAAACTCTGGCAGTTTATTAATAGAATCCAGTCGATTGATTGCCAGTTTCAGTGCAAGGATTTCAACAGTATTAATATCGATGAATTGTCGCCACAGGGTTTTGTCTATGCCGACCCGCCTTATTTGATAACCTGTGCAACGTACAATGAACAAAATGGCTGGAATGAAGATAACGAGCGTAGTTTATTGAACTTTCTGGACAAGCTCCACGAGAGGAAAATCCGCTTTGCGTTATCAAATGTATTAAAAAGCAAAGGGAAAGTTAATACAATATTAAACGACTGGATTAATCAACGAAAAGACCGCTATTTCGTAGAATATTTAAATTTTAATTACGCCAATTCAAATTATCATACCAAAGACAAGTCTGATTCCGCGGAAGAAGTTTTAATCAGGAATTATCGCTAGGAGAACGCTCGATGTCAAAGAAATTGTGGAGTATGTCGACAACCGTCCGAAACCCATATCGAATTCGGGATTTCTTGACCGTGTTAAGCGCATTGGACGGTCAAACCTGGGACAAAGCGACGCAAGTTCGATTTCAGATTCTGTTAATTCAAAATCGAATCTATGTTCCTGAAGACAACAATCTTTCAGAAGAACAGAGCGCTCTTTTAAATGATCCGGAAATTTCTTTGACGTATCAGCAGGCGGAAGATATATTCAATGCAAAGCAATATGAAGACCCGCCTATGCGAGGAAGAAACTCCTATAAGCCAATAGAAAAAGCGGGATTGTGCTTTATTATTGATAAAAAAGTTCATATCACCGCTTTGGGCTGGCGCTTAATTAATGGCGAAATTGAAATCGAGGATTTCTATTTTCGCAGCATGATTCAATGGCAGTACCCAAATCCGCGTTCAAAGGATTTCTCTGCTGAAGACGGCTATAATACAAAACCGTTTATTTCAACGCTGTTGTTAATTCAACGCGTTAATCAACTGTGCCATCAAAAAGGATTGAAAGAAAAGGGAATCTCTAAAGACGAGTTTGGCATTTTCGCATTGTCATTGATCAATTATCAAGATATTGACAAGACGGCAAAGGCTTTGTTACGATATAGAATTCAAAAAGAGAAATTCAAAGATTATCAGGAGAGAACCGCGTTTCAAAGAGAGTTCGCGTCCGAGTATTTGAAAGATTATGTCAATTATTCAGAATCGAATTTAAAAGATTATACCGATAACGCGATTCGCTATTTCCGAATAACTCGATATATTTACGTTCGAGGCGGCGGGTATTATGTCGACTTGGAACCCCGGCGTCAAATTGAACTGAATAAACTCTTTGAGCAGGAAAACGGAAGCGTCAAGGCGTTTGAATCCGATAAGGATTTTATTGACTTCATGTGCGATCCGTCGACGTATGACTTGCCATGGGAAAACACCGCAGAATTACGGTTGATTGCTCAACAGATCGTTACGGAAATTTCCAGCCTGGAACAATCGCTGCAGTTGTCTCATACAGAGCGCTCTCTGGGGAACACAAAACAGGAACTCGAAAAGCAAATCATTGAATTGCGCCAGATTCGCTCTGATTTGCAATTCCAATTGTCAAAACGAGAGTTGGCGGACATTCCCAGAATTGAGGAAATCATTTACAAACTGGAAAACATCTCTCATCTGCCGGAAAAGCCCAGTATCGCATTGGAAAAATATGCGGCAATCGCGTTGAATATTATTAATGACGCTATTCGAATTCAGAATAACGCGCCCTTGGGAGACGATAACGACCTACTTTTTACCGCCGCCGCAAACGTACCGGATATAGAATACGAATATCAGCTCTTCCGCGGCATTTGTGAAGTTACCATGCTTACCGGGCGCAATCAGTGGTATGCGGAAGGACAGCCCGTAATGCGACATTTACGCGACTATGAAAACCGCTTTTCTGACAAGCCGTCATATTGCCTGTTTATCTCCCCAAAGCTGCATCAGGATACCGCCAATACTTTTTGGATTGCCTCCAAATACGAATACGAAGGTCAGCGACAGCGAATTGTCCCCCTGTCGATCAGTCAACTGTTAGAGATTCTGAAAATGATTGTTTTCCTCAAACAGAAAGGAAAACGATTTGAACACAGAACTCTTTTAACGCTGTATGACGCTATTGTCAATACGCAAAGCGCCTCAGATTCAAAACACTGGATTGATTCTATTTCAACGTCAATCGACAGCTGGATAGAATCCGTCAAGTCCGCAGCTTAACCCCGTAAACGTCATGAGAATAGGAAACGTTCAACTTGAAACGCCGTTGATTCAGGCTCCCATGGCGGGGTTTAGCGGCTATGCGTTTCGGGAAATAATTCGTCTGTGCGGCGGGTGCGGACTGACGACGACCGAAATGGTCAACGCCCGCAGTTTTATTCAGATTGAAAAGAATCTGCGTCATTCCCCGCCCCGGCTGTGGGGAATCCCAACGGAAACGCGGCCGGTCGCCGTTCAGATTTGGGACAACGTCCCGGAGAATCTGGCGGAAGTCGGGCGGGTTCTGGCGCAAATCTGGAACGTCTCTATTGTCGACATCAACTTTGGCTGTCCGTCGCCGACGGTGGCGCAGCGGTCTCAAAGCGGTTCCTATTTGCTCGATTTCCCCGATCAGGTTGAAAAGATAGTTCGATTGACGGTAGACGCGTGCGCTCCAACGCCTGTTACAGTGAAAATGCGGCTGGGAACGAAGCCGAACCGGATTACCGCCTGCGAGGTCGCTCAGGCGGCGGAATCGGCGGGCGCAGCGGCGGTTTACGTTCACGGCCGGACGGCGGCGCAGGGCTATTCCGGAACGGCGAACTGGGACGAAATCGCAAAAGTCAAAGCCGTTTTGAAGAAAATCCCTCTGGTCGGCAACGGCGATATCAGAACGGTCGACGACGCGCTCAACCGTCTGAACAACTATCCTGTTGACGGCATTATGATCGGTCGCGGGTGCCTGGGAAAGCCCTGGATTTTCCGCGACATCGCCCTCGCGCTGGGATTAACGGTCAAGTCGGAAATAACCGATTCCAACCGTCTGGAACTGGTGCGTCGCCATTATGAATTGACAAGCGAATCGCTCAACGAACGCGACGCCGTTGTCAACATGAGAAAAATCGTCTGCCGATACTCCGACGGTCTGCCGAACGCCTGCGAATTCCGAAATTCTATTGCCAAAGTCGAAACGAAATCCGAATTCCTGTCCCTTTGCGAGCAGTTCTTTACCGGAACGCAGAACGAATAGGGTTACAGGGGAATTAGTCTATGTAAAATTCCTTTATAAATAAAACAGATTTTTCACTTCCTTGCGCCGCGGCGTTACGAAGCCATTTCAAGGCTTCTGTATAGTCTTTTTCCACGCCTACGCCATTGTAATAAAGCACGCCAAGATTGTGCTGCGCTTCCAGGTCGCCCTGCTCAGCCGCTTTGCGAAGCAATCTCACAGCCTCGGCGTCATCCTGAGCAACGCCTTTGCCTGTTAAATAGCAAAGAGCCAGACAGTATTGCGCTTCTGGATAGCCTTGTTCTGCCGCTTTGCGAAACCATTTCACCGCTTCGGCGTTATCTTGACTAACGCCTAACCCCTCTTGATAATAAAGCCCAAGACTGTATTGCGCTTCTACACAACCCTGCTCCGCCGCTTTACGAAACCAATTTATGGCTTCCACTTTATCTTGAGCAACGCCTATGCCATAAAAATAATAAACGCCAAGATGACATTGCGCTTCTGCATGACCTTGCTCCGCCGCTTTACGATACCATTTCACGGCTTCAGCTTTATCTTGAGTAACTCCTTTGCCACTAAACAAACAAAAGCCAAGATTGCATTGAGCGCCTGCATGACCTTGCTCCGCCGCTTTACGAAACCATTTGACGGCTTCTTCCAAATTCTTTTCAACTCCTGCGCCTTCATAATAGCGAGCAGCCAGACTAAACTGGGCTTTTACGCATCCCTGCTCTGCGGATTTGCGCCACCATTCTATTGACTTATCCAAATCTTTAGCGACCCCTTCGCCAAAATGATAGCAGTATGCGAGCCTGTGTTGAGACGGAGCGTGTCCCATTTCCGCCGCTTTCTTCCAGCAGTTAAACGCTTCCTCTTTGTTTATGGGCGTTCCGTTGTCGCCCTGAAAATAGTCGTTGCCGCGTTCGTATAAGGCTTCCGCTTCCGGGTTAGCGCCCGGCTGTTCCGCTCTCGCTCCGCAGGCAATAAAAAGAACGGCAAACAACAGGGCGAACGCTGAGATGTTTTGAGTTGTCATGATTTCGGTTTCTTGTTTTATGTTGGATTACGCAATTCTATAAAACTACCAATTATTATATTTGTTCTCTCCCGGTTTGCAAGATGTAAGATACAGACAACGACAGACGGACTGGATTAATCTATGTAAAACGCTTTTATAGCGTTCCGGGCGTCTTCGTCTCCCTGATCCGCCGCTTTGCGAAGCCATTTCAAGCCTTCTGCTTTATCTTGAGTTACGCCGCAACCCTTGGTATAACAAATGCCAAGATTGTATTGAGCTTGCGCGTTTCCCTGCTCAGCCGCTTTGCGAAACCATTTTACACCTTCGGTATAATCTTGATCAACGCCAATACCCATACAATAACATGCGCCAAGACTCGCTTGTGATTCAGCATCTCCCTGATCCGCCGCTTTGCGGAACCATTTCACCGCTTCGGCTTTATCTTGACCAACGCCTAAACCTTCAAGATAATGAATGCCAAGATTGTGTTGAGCTTGAACTTCTCCCTGATCCGCAGCGCTGCGATACCATTTTACAGCTTCTTCATCGTTCTTTTCAACGCCTGCTCCCTGATTATAACAAAAGCCCAAACCCAATTGTGCTTTCATATTTCCTTGCTCAGCTGCTATACGGTACCATTTCACGGCTTCTGCTTTATCTTGAGTAACGCCAAAACCCTTAGAATAACACACAGCCAGATTGAATTGTGATTCTGCGTCTCCTTGTTCAGCTGCTTTGCGATACCATTTTACGGCTTCCTCAAAATTCTTTTCAACTCCTGCGCCAACATAATAGCAAGTAGCCAGATTAAATTGCGCTTTTACGCATCCCTGCTCTGCGGATTTGCGCCACCATTCTATTGCTTTTTCCAGATCTTGAGCGACCCCTTCGCCAAAATGATAGCAGTATGCAAGCCTGTGTTGAGACGGAGCGTGTCCCATTTCCGCCGCTTTCTTCCAGCAGTTAAACGCTTCCTCTTTGTTTATGGGCGTTCCGTTGTCGCCCTGAAAATAGTCGTTGCCGCGTTCGTATAAGGCTTCCGCTTCCGGGTTGGCGCCCAGCTGTTCCGCTCTCGCTCCACAGGCGATAAAAAGAACGGCAAACAACAGGGCAAACGTTGAGATGTTTCGAGTTAGGGTCATGGTTTTAATCCTCCGTGAACTTTTGAATGGAATACAATAATTATATATTTTTTCGCGGCGTGGAGCAAGAGGGAAATGGGGGGGCGGGTTCCTCATAGCTTTAGCTGTGAGGAACGACTTATAATCAAAATCGTAGCCCACGCCTTTAGGCGTGGGATTAAATACGGCATAAAAGAATAGGCAATTGATTGTTTTTTGGACTAAAAAAAGGTGGAAATTTAACTATAAATCGGGTATTATAAAATTCCCGTCGGTCGGTGTCGCTTCGCTGAATTTGGAAGCGGACGAAGTGAGGAAATTTTTTAACGAAGTGTTAAGAAAAATTTCCGAACGATGTCCGATAAAATTCCAGCGAAGCAAAACCGCAAAGGGAATTTTTATTCCCGTTGGGAGGTTGAGCTGAGCGGAGGATCATCTTCGCCTGGGAGTTCAGGAACAAAATCCGACATAAACGCCACGAGTTGTTCAAATATTAATTCGAACCTGTGATTATATCGGAATTCCAGTTCCTTTAAATAAAGGGGAAAATGTTTCGGTGAAATTCCATGGTGTTTGAATAGTCGTTCCTTTGCCCACGACCAAAAGCCTTCCAAACCATTGATGTGAACTTTTCCATCAACGAACTTGGATGAGTGATCCACGTTTAAATGACGATAGCCGCAAAACATTAAACTGTCGTAAGCTTTGTATTTATCGGTATATACAATGCTTCCACGACGAACTTTTTTGACCGTAATGCCAAGCAGCGTTTCTGCCTGGACGTTAGGAACAACCTCAACGTGAACCTTTCCTTCACGCGTCAGAATTCCAAAAACAGGAACCTTACCAGCAGCTCCACGACCTCGATTTCCTTTCCGGCGTCCGCCGAAGTAGGACTCATCCAGTTCAATTTCGCCGGACATGAGGATTTTATTCGCGTCAGCCGCATGGCAAAAGATCGCGTGTCGAATAACCATAACAGCCTTCCAGACTGTCTTGTATGGCAGTTCGAGTTGGGTTGCAATTTTCCTTGTGGATAGTTCCAGCTCGAATAATTTCACAATCCGCAGCCAGTCGTCCATTGGAAAATTGACTTTATTCCACCATCGACCGGTTAGGTCATGATAGGTCATTTTGCAGCGTTGACAACGGCGGCGACCATCGGTCAATTTCCAAAATTTTCGTGAACCGCAATAGGGGCAAAAACGTTGTTGGTTTTTGAAGCAAAATCCCAACACATATTTCCTTGCCGCATTTTCGGTTTTAATCAGCAATTCATAGGACTTGAAGTTCATATAAGTATTATACATCAGTCCAGAATTGGGTCAATTACCAAATATTAACATCAACAGGCTATTTAGCATTTAACTTTTTCAACATGAATATGAATTGTATTGTTAAGTACAAATTGTTATTAATACCAGGCTTTCTTCTCGTTTTAGGATTGACTGGACTTTTAGTTTGTCATCAATTAAATTTCTTGAATAACAACAGTGTAACAATTCGTCTCGAATCGGATTCGTCTGGACATCTGAGGAAAATGTATATAAACGGTAAAGAATACATTGATCATAAACTTGGATTTCAGGATATGCAGGCGCTCCATAAAAGACTGTATGCCAAAATGTACGCGCAAAGAATGGAATGGAAGCCTTTCCGTATGCGAGAACTTCCATGGGGGACGCCAGACATTATTATTTTAATGGATGGTCAATTGAAATTTAAATATCTATGGAATGTTATCGCGTGTTTTACGGAATACGTACCGCCCCATGAGTGTTTGAAAATTCCTTTTGATAAATCAAGAATTATCATAAAGAATGAAAAAGACGACAAATTCATTTGCGATCTATATGAAAAGTTATATTATATGCGAACAATTGAACCAGCTTATATTTTCAAGTTATCATTAATGTCAGAAGGTCAAGAAACCGACGATTCCATATTACTGCCTATATTGGTCAAACCCGAAGTAGTTGACATCCACGATGAATATTTCAAAACGGATTGGTTTATTTGCGATTTGATATCGTCTCCAACCCAACCATTATTTATCACAACAGATGATCTTGGGAATATCATTAGCCATCACTCAGAAACGCCGGTCGAATTTTGGCAAAGGTTCAGTAAACGTTTACCTTCAAAACCTACCGCGCCCTATTGCGACAGATGCGATATGTTAGTCACCTGTGATTCAAAGATTGATTGTAAAGCGTTTATTTCATTTTTTGAATCTGCGCGTTATGTTCCAGCACAAAAGACAAATACTTTTGATTTCATTAATATACTTGTTCTTTTTTATCCGAACGAAAAAAATGATAAAGAATGTATTAGTCGGAATTACCAGTAAATTGTCCAATGCAAACGAATAATTCAGTAATTCCTCCTATTGGGGGGCTGATAAACCTACTTATATGAACATGAAGTTCTATGTAATGCAAAAAATATTCAAAGAATCGACAATGATAATAATGTTTATACGTACGATACAATGAATCGTCTTGATACAATGTCGTTTACGTTCGACGGACAGACTGCGCTGTTTGATTACGCCTACGATTTAGTAGGACGACAGACGCAGTCCGCCTTGACGTTAAATAACGTTGCTGACAGAACGGTTAATATCGAATACGACTATTTAGGACGTGCTATTTCCGCCGAACTGACCGGAAATGCGTTAAATGATATTTTAGCTGAGTTTGATTATAACGCCGTTGGCGCTTTAACTAATGTTAATCGTTACGAATGGGACGATAACGACGATTTATACGAACTAATTGCCAAATCGAATATTCAGTACAACGCCAGAAATCAGATTACGTCTATTAACCATCAAGATTCAAACAATAACAATATCGTTACTCACGGCTATTTATACAACGCTGACGGGAACATTTCGCAGTATACGAATTCTATTGACGGTTCCGTTCTGTACGATTACGATTTCTTAGGTCAACTTACCGGCGCGGACTATTCCAACTTGTTGATTCACGATGAATCGTATCAGTACGACCTCAACGGGAACCGGGAACTCGTAACCAACGCCAATGGGGATTTAGTCGTTTATTCAACGGGCACGAATAACGAACTGACCAGCGACGGCGCGTATACTTACGCCTACGACGCCGAAGGAAATAGAATAAGTAAAACCAACGCCGCCGGAACGGAACGTGAACTGTATACTTGGGATTATAGAAACCGCCTTTCCAGCGTTACAAAACAAACGTATGATTCCGTATCGGAAACTTGGCAAACCGTTCAAATCGTTGAATACGCCTACGACTACAACAACGTTTTAATTCGCAAGGTTTTAGACGCCAACGGCGACGGAGTCTCCGACAGCAAGACTATTTTCCTACCGGAGAATTACCAAACGGCAGTTCAGCTTGACGACGCCGATTTAAGCGATTCTACCTACGAAACCGTTTCTCATCGTTACCTCTGGACGCCGGGACAACAAGACAAACTCCTGGCTGACGTAACGCCAACTGAAACCCTCTGGACGCTGAGCGACCATCTCGGCACAATCCGCGACATAATCCAGCAAACCCCAACCGGCTTAATCCAAAAAGCCCACGTTATCTACGACGCCTACGGCAACGTTTTGAGCTGCAAAGACGCCAACGGAACGGATATAGAATCTCCCGTCCTCTTCGGCTTTACCGGAAAATACTTCGACGCTGACACGCAATTGCAGAACAACGTCAACCGCTGGTACGACGCCACCACCGGTCGCTGGCTCTCCACCGACCCCATCGGCTTTAATGGTAACGATACAAACCTGTATCGGTACGTGGGGAACAAAATTACCCAATTTATTGATTACTTAGGTTATAAATCATGTAGATGTGAGCAACTTTTGGAACAATTTGTTAAATCGGAACAATTTCAATTCGATTTATACTTAGCTGGTAAAAAAGACTCTTATTTTTTATCAAATGGTAATAAAATTTATTTTCTTCGCGAGAAGGATTTACCTGATTATTTACGTGACGATAAACTAAAAAGAAATTATCAAATTGATGAGTCGTATCAATTGTCGCAAAATGTTAAGCGATGGGATAGAACACGGAATAGCAAGATAAATTTTAAAGATTTGTTTTCAAGAAAACAATATACTATAAGAATTTCTTGTGGTGATTGTTTATCATCTCATGGTGCAATTGCAAGCGTACAATGTAAAGGTAATGGGTTAAGAAATATATGCTTATCTAAAAACAGACTAGAAAACGTTAATCCCAAAACTTTTAATTTAATATTACTTCATGAAATTGCTCATTTAATTACTAAACCAGATTATATCTGTAAGAGTAAGCCAACTATAAATGAATGTTTAGCTGCTGAATCAGAGGCGCATGCTTATGCCTATGATACAGTTATGTTATATAATCCTGATGTAATTACCGAAGTACCAAATGATATTTCTACACTTTTTTTAATGAGAGAGATGTTTATCAAATATGCTGCCTATTTGTCATGTAAATACTTAGGAGTAAAAGATAATCCATGTTCTAATCGCGAAAAATTATCTCCCTATGAGGTCAAAGTATGCGATTATCTCGATACTTTAGCACCTAAGAATTAAGAAATGTTTCAGGATTAGAATTCATCATGAATGCGTCTCAATTTGTCTTTCGATTTTTAACTGCGCTGTTTTCAGCCGTTATATCGTTGTTTTCATCGGCGTTTGCAAATGAACCGCTTTCGCCGATGGAATTGTGCAAAGAGACGTTTTACAGCTCGTCAGGGCAAATGTCTGCAAGTGAATTATACGATTTTGGGGAATCGTTTGATTCTGACTCGGATCGTGAAAAGTATTTAAATTTCTGGGCAAAGTCGGAGACGTTTTGTCAGAAAGCGGTTTTAATCAAACTCTTTTACCATCCCGTTTTTCGATACAACTATCCAGAACTGTTCAAACAGCGTCAATGTATAATTCAAATCATAAATGAATTAAAAAGAAAGACCCAGTTTGACATTACAGATTTTTATATTTTGAATCAGCTTTGTCATCTGGAGCCGGATGTATTAAAACCTGAGCTGTTGAGCCTGGCAAGAAAAATTGGAAATATTCCAACAGTTTGGGAGTATAAAAAGAGCCAGTTTGAACTGGAATTTCTTTTTAAACATAGCGTCCTGACGGATCAATATTTTTCCGAATTCTTTGGTTACGACTGGATTGAGAGCGATTGCTTACCCAGTTGGCTGGGAGAATTGCATTGCATTTCCGCTTTAGGCTCCGACGTTTCAGATGAAGTTATTGTCAGGGAAATTCGCAAATTGGAAGAGTTGTTTAGTAATCTTAAAAAGAATTACGCCCTGTGGACAGCTGCCAGAGCGAATGAACTCGGGCAGGAAAACGAAGCTGTCTGGAATGAGTATTGCTATGTTTATGACGGTATATCGCAAATCCTACGTTCCCTGCGCTATTGTGGAAAGAGAAGTTCTCAAGCGCTGCCGATTTTGTATAACATACTTGATTATCAAAAATCTACCGAGAAACATCATATTTGTTCTCTTCTTGATAAATATGAAATTGCAATGACAATTATTTCAATCAATCCAGACGATCAAATAGCAATAGCTTGGATATTTCCGTTCTGTCTGGAAAGTAATTATAAGCAATTGACAGAGTCTGATTTTCAACTCTATGATTTTCTTTGCTGTTTGCCATTCTCAGATTATCGTGGAGAACTTTTGAATAATAAATTATTCTGTCGTAAATTAGAGCAACTTCGGAGAGATAATAAAATTTCTTTTTCCGATTATGTTCGTTTTTTTAGTTATTCGTGTATTACATCAGAGCAATATACAATAATCAGTTGTCAGATTATAAAATTCTATAAGAATGATCTACGTGGCATTTCACCTTTTGTTATTACAGATTTCTTTATAAGTCAACGTCAACGACTGAACGTAAAATCGGATTTAATGAAAATTCTTGAATATTATTGGGATCATAATATATCAATGCCAGATAATGTAATAATCACAAAGGAAATCATATCTTCTGTTGAAGAATATCCGGATTTGGTTTTAATAGATTTATGCATTCAGTCTTGTTTGTCCTTTTTTACACCAGAAGAAGTTGTGAATTATCTAATAAACCATCTCGATAAAAAGAACGCGGAGTTATTATTAAGTCGATTTAAAATACAAATACAATCCGGGATTGGCAATTATGACTTGTTACCTATAACATTTAATAAAAAAGGAACGCTTCAACTTTTTTACAAGAGACTTGAAAAATATCCTAAAAACACACCTGAATATATTTTATTTAAAGATTTCTTAGAACAATGAACTATATCGAAAAAAGCTGTCAGGACAAGACTATTCATTAGTATTAAAGGCGCTCTAACAAAATCTATGGATAAGTTTTGGTTCAGACAGTTTTCCATGTTTATGAAATTTAATTGAAATTATTTGATATTTTCCTATTTGCAGGACTTGATTTATCCTTTAGAACGTTTTATAATATCAACAGATAATTCAAGATAAACAACAATTTCCCAATGCTCCGTTCGGTTCATAATTCTGCCGTTAAATTAGCGTCCCCTCTTTTTCGTCGAAAGAGGAAACGGAGCAATACAGGCTCGCGGTCGTCCGCGGGGTTACGGTCGTTCGGGTATAGGGCGTAGTTCATTCCTTCGGCGACTCGTTACCCCCGTCTTTTCTTTCCGGACTTCTTCTTGCTTTTCCCTTGCGGCTGTTTTTGGGGCGTCGGTTCTTTTTTCTCGACGGTTTGTATTGTTTGTCCGGACGTTCCAGAATCCTTTTCCGCTAAAAAGCATCTGACCTGATGGACGTTGTCCGCCGTTCCGATGTTAATCAGCTGCGGGGCTTCCGTTCGGCAGCGTTCGGTTGCGTGAGGGCAGCGGGGGTGGAAATGGCAGCCTTGCGGCGGGTTGATCGGGCTGGGGACGTCGCCCTGCAGGACGATGCGGCTTCTGCGTTTGGACGGGTCGACGGTGGGAATGGCGGAAAGCAGCGCTTGCGTGTACGGGTGAACCGGGTTCCCGTAAAGCGTCGCCTTGTCCGCCATTTCGACAATCTTGCCCAGGTACATGACGGCGACGTGGTTGGACAGGTATTCTACAACCGACAAGTCGTGAGAGATAAACAGGTACGTCAGATTGTATTCGTCGCGCAAGTCCGCCAGCAGGTTGATGATCTGCGCCTGAATCGAGACGTCCAGCGCGGAAATCGGTTCGTCCAGAACGACGAATTTTGGGCTGAGAACCAGAGCGCGGGCGATGCACACGCGCTGACGCTGTCCGCCGGAGAACTCGTGCGGGTATCGGCTGATGTACGACGGGTCAAGCCCGCACTTTTTGAGCGTTTGGCAAACCAGGTCTTTGCGTTCGCTGGCTGTGTATCCGCCTTGAATAATCAGCCCTTCTTCGACAATGCTCTGAATGGTCATTCGCGGGTTGAGCGACCCGTACGGATCCTGAAAGACGATTTGCATGTCCTTTCTCAGCGCGCGCATTTGCGACGTTGACGCGTTGGCGATGTCGGTTCCGTTATAAAAAATCTTGCCGGAAGTCGGCTCGATAAGTCGAAGAAGCGTTCTGCCGATTGTGGTCTTTCCGCAGCCGGACTCGCCGACCAGCGACAGCGTTTCCCCCTCGGGAATGTCGAACGAGACGTCGTCAACAGCATGGACGTTCGCCACAACGCGCGAGAAAATGCCTTTGCGGATGGGAAAATACTTGACCAGATTCTGAATGGACAACAACGGCTGTTTTGAATTGGATAACATCAGGAATATTCTAAAAAACTGGTTTTAATGTTTGGCTGACAACGGCTTTTCGGACGGCGTCTATTTCTTTTCGACGTCAAAATGGCAGCGAATGCAATGGTTGTCTGAAATCATGCGAAGATCCGGCTCCGTCTCCTTGCAGATCGGCTGGCAGTACGGACAGCGGGCGTGGAACTTGCAAACAGAATTACTATCAAGATATAGAGTGTGTAGGGTATAGTAGATAAGCGTAATTTTATGTCAAAATTTTTCTGCATTAGTGAATTATGTACGTAACATATAAATAATCAAACAGGTTAATTAAAATGATACTAAACATTTTTATAGTAATATATCATAGAGATTAGAAAATATTTTTAGAAAACCAAGAAATTTTTGAATTTTTTTAAAAAATTTGAGAAATTCTTGTTTTGGGGTATTGACATTTTCTTTTGTGACGATTATACTGATTGTAACAATTAAAGAATGACTTTGTCAAAAAGAATAACAAGCGGAACTTTTCGCAAATATAAATTGCCGTCAAAAACTAATACCCAATAATTAACACGTACAGGAGAAATGGAAATGCAGTTTTTTAAAAAACTTTTTGCTCAGAACAAATCCAAGCGCAAGAGCGTTTCTCGTTTCTCTCGTACTTCGCGATTTGAACCTCTTGAAAATCGGGAACTGCTCACGGCGTCGCCGTTAGACGTTCCAATCAACATTGAAACCTATTCTCAACAATATCTGGAAGATGGAGTATTTACCTGCAACGGGACGCTGACAGTAACGTTTCTCGGTTCTGAAACGGCAAATCAGGATGATGAAATGACGTTTACCGTCGGCGGTCAATCCGTTACCGTAACTCCCAACGGCATCTCTGGGGCAAATACCATTAACGTCAAACAGGGAGACTCTTTTACTTTTCCCACGGATTCATCAGATTTACAGCGTAACGGCGGCGTCTTGGGCGTTTATCGCTTAGAGGACTGGACAGACAACGACTACAACGACCTGGTCGTCAGCGTTTCCTTTCAGCCGGACTACGTATCAGACCCGGATCCGGAATCCGATCCGGAATGCGAATGCACTTGCGGCGTTAGCGATATATCGCAAAATGCGGCAGTTCCGCAATTCCCGTCAGAGTTTCTTTCTTTCCCCTCTTCGTTCGGCAGTACATATCTTAAGGCGGAAGCCGTTCTTCCTCAAAACAGTTTAAACGAATTCCCCGTCAGCGTCAAGGCAACGTATACAATAGACAACATAACGCAAGACGTTTATTATACCGTCGGCTCGTTTGACCCGTCAGAGAAGTTTACCATTGCCGCCAATCTCGATACAAGCGCTCTTTCTTCCAGGCGCTATGACTGGACGATTGAACTGCTTTACACCTACGCTGACAATACAACTTCCAATGAAACGTTTACCGGGCAAACCAGCATCGTCAACCTTTCAGACAGCCCCTACGGCGCAGGCGTCAATTTAACCGGTCTTTCCCATCTCAACTTTTCCAACTGGGACAATCAGCCCGATTCCGGCATCAACTGGGAACGCTCATGCGGAAAGAAAGTCTGGTTTACATGGGACGGAACGGACTTTACTGCGGAAGATGGCGAATCTGTCAATTCTACGTTAACGCCCAATCCCAACGGAACGTATACGATTATTGACCACAACGAACGCTTTACGTTCAATTCCGCCGGGCAATTAACGCTTCGGGAAGGTCTGACAGACGGCGCTTTAACAATGTGGGCGTACAACGCAGACGGAACCGCTTCTTCTAAAACAGACGAATCCGGGCGCGTTACAACCTACAGTTATTCCAACGGTCTTTTATCTTCTGTAACGGATTTTGCCGGGCGAACAACAACGTATTCATACGACCAGTCCAACCGTCTAACGTCCATAACTCAGCCGGCGGCAGACAATCAGAGCTTGCCTCAAACAACGTCGTTTACGTACGATGGAACGTCCAATCAGATTTTAACTCAAACAGACCCGGACGGAACGGTAACGGCGTATGCGTATCAAGACAACGTTTTAACGTCGATAACGCAAAACGGGATTGTGCAAATGCAGCAATCTGCGTTTGCCAGCCAGGCTTTGCCGGACTTGTCTGTTGAGGGCTACGATGCCGCGCACCCCGCTCAGCTTGTTAGTCAGCAGGACGGACAGGGCGAATACGTCAATAAATACGGCGTAACGACCAGCTACGTTTTAGACGCTAACAACAACGTCGTTTATCAAAATACCAACGGGATAGAAATCTTTTCAACGTACGATTCCAACGGCTTGCTGTTACAGCGTACGGAGAATAATTCTAATACGTCCTCCGTTGATTACCGTCAAACGCTTTACGAATACGACGCCCGCGGGAACTTAACGCTCGTTACTTATCCGGACGGCTCCACAGAACGCTGGACGTACGACGGAACGTTCGATCAGGTTACTTCCTATACAGACCCGCTGGGGAACGTTACCCTTTATACAGTCGATTCCGTTACCGGCTTAACGACGTCTGTGCGTCAGGTTGTGGGAGAACTTGACAGCCCGCAAAACGGAGAAACGGACGACGTTGTAACGTTTTACGCGTACAACGCCGATAAACGGCTTGTCTCCATTACCGACGCGTTAGGTTTCGTTAATGCTTACACATACGACGCTCGCGGGAACGTCTTAACGGAAACGACGGCGTATGGAACCGCATTGGCGGCTGCCACGGTTTATACGTACGATTTAGCCGACCGGCTGACGTCTTCCACAGACCCGCTGGGGAGAACGACCAACTACCAGTACGACAATTTAGACCGCCTTGTTCAAACCACGCTTCCCGCCGCGCAGACCGGGGCAGACAGACTGACAACGCAGTCAGTCTATAACAATCTCGGTCAGCTCGTCCAGTCAACCGACGTCAACGGCGCTCTAACCGTCTATACGTACAACGCCGCCGGTCAGCTCGCGTCTGTTGCGACTGGCGCTTCAACCTCAACGTACGCCTACAACGCCTACGGAGACTTACTAACCGTTACGGACTCTTTAGGCTCTGTAACCCGATACGAATACAACGCAAAAGGAAAACTCATTGCAACGTATACGGAAGACGGCTTAGGAGATAGCGTTCAGACGTCTGCCACGACGTACGATGCCTGGGGCAGAACGGCAACTGAAACAAACGCCGCAGGCGTAACGTTGTCGTATGAATACGATAAAATGGATCGCGTCGTTAAAATTACGCGTCTGAACGACAACGTCGTTTTGGAAACGCGAACCTACGACGCCGCCGGGAACCTTAAAACGGTTAAAGACGCTCTCAATCATACCGCCACGTACAACTACGACGCGCTGGGCAACTTAACGCAAATCGTCAACCCGGACGGCTCTGCAACGCAATACGCCTACGACAAACTGGGGC
>JAZMZV010000112.1:0-18020 GCA_045586185.1 Thermoguttaceae bacterium
ACCGATTTCCTCGTCGCCCCATCTTCCAAAGGAAGATGGGGCGACGAGGAAATCGAAGGAGAAGCGTTTTGGGGATGCGCTTTAATCAAGTCCCCCAGATAAATCTGGGGGCTACGACTTTTGAATTGTTTTTATTTCCCACGTCTAAAGACGTAGGGATAGGAACAGACACCTCTTTCGCGTATAGTTTTGAACACCCTTGTATTTTAAAATTGATTCTGATATAATAAACGAGAGATGTAAAAAAGCGGAAAGCCGGAGGGTTCCGCTGTTAAAGATCGTCAATTAACCCTCAAAAATCAAACCATGAAAAAAGGAAATCGCAGAACGTGCCAGGCGGCGCTCGCTATTGTTTCAATTATTATTACGTTGCTGACCGCGTCGGCGCAGGCGCAGCAGACGGAGCTGACCGCGAGGTGGAACGCGGCTGAGTACGGCGTGAAGCCCAGCGAAACGGAAGATCAGACGGACGCGCTGCAGGCGCTGCTGAACAAAGCGGGTCAGGCAGGCGGCGGTACCGTTGAGCTGGCGTCAGGACGCTATCGGATCAACGGGAACCTGTCGATTCCCGGCGGCGTAACGCTCAAGGGGACGTATTCCGTTCCCCCAACGGTCAACCGAAAAGACGACAACCTCAAGGGAACGGTTCTGTTGGCGTACGCCGGCAAGGGCGACCCGGAGGGGAAGCCATTTATCTTCCTGGCAGGCGACAACGCCGTCCTCGCAGGCGTGATTATCATCTATCCGGAATGGGACAGAACCGTCGTGCCGCCTGTGCCGTATCCGCCGTGTATTGCGTCCCGGCACACGAACAACGTCGGCGTTTTGGACTGCTGCCTGCTCAACCCGTACGAGGGCATCCGCATGGTTCAGGCGCACCGTCATTTGCTTCGTAACATTACCGGATACCCCATTTGGCGCGGGTTGCTGGTTGATCAATGCTACGACATCGGTCACGTCGAGAATTTCCATTACTGGCCCTTTGGGTTGAACTACAATCCGAAAGACCCGTACTGCGAATGGATTAACAAGAACGGCGTCGCGTTTGAGTTCGCTCGGACGGACTGGGAATACGTCTGCAATACGTTTTGTTTCGGATACGGCGTAGGGTACAAGTTCAGCGAGTACCGACACGGCGCAGCGAACGGGAATTTCCTCGGATTGGGCGCGGACTCCTGCCGCCGGGCGGTTCTGGTCGAGCAGTCGCAGGAACCCGGGCTGCTGATAACCAACGGGGAATTCGTCGGTCGCTGGACGAGTCAGGATTCCGTCTGTATTGAAGTCGCGGAAGGGAACCGGGGCAAGGTGTCGCTCAACAACTGCTCGTTCTGGGGACCGGTCGAAACCTGCATCCGCTCGAATTCAACGAAGGGACAACTGACCGCCAACGCCTGTCATTTCGTCAACTGGGACAACGGCGGGACAGGCGCGTCCGCCATTCAAATCACAGTGGGAAAAGCGATTATTTCCAATTCTACGTTCCAGCAGCCGGGAACGCACATCGAAGTCCTTCCTGCGGCGAAATCGGTTATTATTACCGGAAATCAAGCGGAAGGCGGGCTTAATGTAGAAGGCGCGAATCTGCCGCAAACCGTCATGTCCGCCAACGAACTCAATCGGCTGGACAGAATGACGCCGGAGGAGCGGTTGAATTATACAATCGACATCGGAACCAGCGACGACGCGGTATTTATTCGCAACTGGCACGGACCGGAACAGTTCGTCAACGCTCAAAACGAAAACATTACGACGCGCTGGTCGAAGCGGGAATCCAAAGTCAATTTGCCTGTCGTTCCCGGAAAAGCGTATCAGCTGACCGTTTACCTGAGAGGAAATCGGTATCGTGACGCCGACGCATCCCCCGAGCTTGGTCTTTGGCTGGATGACAAACAGATCGCGTCGCTGAGTCAAAAAGACGCCGCCTTGCCTCATCCAGACGAAGCCGGCGCGATTACCGTTCAGATTCCAGCCCAGGACAAAGAGCGTTTGACGCTTGTATTCAAGACTCCCGGCTGGGTTCCCGCTGAAGTTTATCAGCGTTCCAACGACTACCGAACGCTCGGCGTTCAGGTCGATAAAATCGAGATCAAAGCGCAGTAAACGAATCAATACAATGCGCTCGTCACAAAACATCTTTCAAGGGGATAACGTCCCCTTTTTTATTTGTAACTATATACAGTTATTGATGTTACAGAAACAGACGTTTTGAATATTCAGTTAAAATCGTTTGTTTTTCAATGAGCAAATAACGTAGAAACAAACCCTGTCTGAAACAATTCGAGCTCATTTTTGTAAACGAGAAAAATGCGGGAACCCGCAAGTATATTAAAATTATTCTTGAATTTAATATTATCCCGAAATCTGCCAGTTTATCTAGCTTGCAAATCAGTAATATTTTATCGATTATTCAAAGTCCCGTAATTTCAAGGGCTTTACAAGAATTTCCTGAAAAATCACAAAATATGGGTCTAACCTCTCTTGCAAGTAGAATATTTAGCGTTATACTAGGGCATGTTTGACACGGATGTCAAATCAAAGGAGTCAAAACAATTGATTTTGTTTTGAGCAAAATAACAGCAAATTGGGGGGTGCGCTGGTATTCAGGCGAAAAGAAAATCGCCTTTTGCAACGCTGATTCATTTTCCTTTTTGAGGAATGAACGTTACTCTCTGATTCGTCCAATCAAACTCCTTGTTAGTAATTCATTCAAAATACTTTTTTATAACGGATTGTCTAATCCATACGAATTTTAGAATCATGTCCCAAATAGAAAGTTCCCTGAAAAAACTTCGCAAACGCGATGGCCGTATAGTAGATTTCGATGACTCCAGAATTATTTCCGCCGCAGACCGCGCTCTTCGCAGCTCTGGAACCGCTAACGAAAAAGTTGCAAAGCGCATTGCCCGCGACGTTATCGAAGAACTTGTCGACAAAGGCTACGACCAGCCGGATCAGATTCCGGACCAGGAACTCGTTCAGGACTTGATCGAACATTCGTTTATCAAACGCGGCATGACCGCCGCCGCCAAAGCGTTCATTCTGTATCGTGAACAACATCAGAAGATGCGCGAAGCCAAACACCTGATGATGGACGTTCAGGATTTGGTCGGCTCCTATCTGGGTCAGGACGACTGGCGCGTCAACGAGAACTCAAACGCAGGCTATTCTTACGCCAGCTTGCTCAATCACGTCTCCGGCGCCGTTATCGCCAATTACACTCTGGAGAACATCTACCCGAAAGAAATCGCAGAAGCGCACAAAAACGGCGATTTCCATCTTCACGACTTGTCTTGCGGCATCGTCGGCTACTGCGCCGGCTGGAGCTTGAGAGAGCTTCTCGAACGCGGTTTTCAGGGAAAAGGCGGACGCGCTTCTGCCGCTCCCGCCAAGCATTTTGACACTGCTTTGGGACAGGTTGTCAACTTCCTCTGCACACTCCAAACGGAATGGGCGGGCGCTCAGGCGTTCAGTTCTTTCGATACGCTTCTGGCTCCGTTCGTTCGTCACGACAATCTGAATTACAAGGAAATCAAACAGCACGTTCAGCAGTTCGTTTTCGGACTCAATATCGCCAGCCGCTGGGGTCAAACGCCGTTTACCAACCTGACCTTTGACTGGGTCGTTCCGGAAGACTTGCAGAAGCACCCAGTTATTATCGGCGGTAAGCTGTCTGATACGGAAGTTTACGGGGATTTCCTGCCGGAAATGGATCTGATCAACAAGGCGTTTTTGGAAGTCATGTCTGAAGGCGACCGCGACGGTAGAATCTTCACCTTCCCGATTCCGACGTACAACATCACCAAGGACTTCAACTGGGATTCCGAAAACGCCAAGCTGCTTTTCTCTGTTACAGGCAAATACGGTCTGCCGTACTTCCAGAACTTCATCAATTCAGACCTTCACCCCGGCGACGTCCGCTCGATGTGCTGCCGTTTGCAGATGGACATGCGCGAACTCCGCAACAAGACCGGCGGACTTTTCGGCGCAGGCGAACAGACCGGCTCGATTGGCGTTGTTACAATCAACATGCCGCGCTTGGGCTACCTCAGCAAAGACGAAACCGAATTCATGGCTCGTCTGGATTACCTGATGGATCTGGCGAAAGAATCGCTGGAAATCAAACGCAAGGTTGTCGCCAAACACCTCAAGGGCGAACTTCTCCCGTACACTCAGGTTTATCTGCCCAGCCTCGACCATCACTTCAGCACAATCGGCCTGGTCGGCATGAACGAAGCCTGCCTTAACTTCCTCGGCTGCTCAATCTGCGACCCCGAAGGCATGGAATTCGCTCTGCGCGTTCTTCATCACATGAAGGCAAAGATTTCCGACATGCAGGAAGAAACCGGTCACATTTACAACCTGGAAGCCACCCCGGCTGAAGGGACCTCGTTCCGTCTGGCGAAGATTGACCGCAAAAAGTACCCGGATATCATCTGCGCCGGCGACACGAACCCGTACTACACCAACTCGACTCAGCTGCCGGTTGGCTACACCTCTGACCTGTTTGAAGCCCTTGACCTCCAAGCCCCGCTTCAGCAGGAATACACCGGCGGAACCGTATTCCACGCCTTTATTGGCGAACGAATCGACGACCCCGATCTGGTCGCGTCTCTTGTCAAACGAATCGCGACGAATTATCATATTCCCTACTTCACTTTAACCCCCTCGTTTAGCATCTGCCCTGTCCACGGATACATTCCCGGCGAGCACAAGTGCTGTCCGTTGGCGAAAGATTAGTCTATTGTTTTATGCGTCATAAACGTAAAGCGCTCAGTTGAGCGTTGGGGACGTACGCGCCCTTGATTCAAAACATGGATTGCGTTTTGCGGTTTATGACGTGTAAATTCCTGTTACTTGTTTATTAACTTGTTCCCCCTTTTACCCTCATTTTTTTAAGGAGCGCTTAATGTCAGTTTGTGGAGAAAAAACGGAAGTTTATTCACGCGTTTGTGGTTATTTTCGACCGGTTTCCAATTGGAATAAAGGCAAAAAAGAAGAGTTCAAGGATCGTCAAACGTTCCAGGTAACAAAGCCGCAGACGTGCAGCTGCGCTTCGCAGTCGAAGGAATCCAACACTGCGACCTGCTAGTTGTCCGTTTTTCCCTTTGATCGGTTTCCCCGTCAATAGCCGATCCGATAAAGCATAGAAAAGAGCCGATAGCAATATCGGCTCTTATTTTTTAGAGTTATATATCTAGAATATGGGACTCAATCTTGTATTGTGAAATTTTTTGAACGCAGAGTACGCAGACTCTGGGGAGCGGACATTGTCCGCGAAAATTTAATGTATTTTAGACGGGTAATACCCGCCCCCCGTAAGCAGTCGTCGCCACATTCCCAGCCCGTCTGCGTATTCTGCGAGTAGTCTGCGATCTCTGCGTTCTTTTTAAAATTAAAAATAGAATCCCCCGAACTCTTGACAAACCGTTTCTCGTATGTTAGAATGACGAAATAACGGTATTTCAATAACCAGACTTCAAACTCAAATACGCTATGGCATTTAAAAAGATATTCGCTCCCGTCAGGTTTCCTGACCCGACTATGGTAACGGAAGAGTTTTTTGGCAAGATCAGTTCCGGGCAATCGGAAATCAGCATCGCGCATTTGCAAAGCGCCGGCGGATGGTCAGAAGCCCCGCAAAAGCCCGAGTTCGACGAATACACGGTTGTCTTGAAAGGCGCGCTGTACCTGACGGCGGAAGACGGGACCGTTACCGTCTGTCGAGCCAACGAGGGAATTCTGGTTCCAAAAGGAACGTACGTACAATATTCTTCTCCGGAGCCGGACGGCGCAGACTATATTTCCGTCTGCATTCCGGGTTTTGACATGAAATTAGCCCATCGCGAGGGCATGGAGGACGTCCAATGAAAAAAGTTTTGACTCTTGTTATTTCAATTTCAGCGGTTTTGATTTTCGCCGCTGCATGCTGGTTCAATTCGCAGACGACTGTAGTCGCTCAAGACGAATACACAATCCATCATTCAGCATACTTGTGCAGCAACTGCGGATTCGGCAATCGCAAAGACAACTGCTGCAAGTGCGGCAGATGGTGCGGCTCTACAAAGATTCCCGCCCGGCTGTGCAACGACTGCGGGTTCGGCAACCGTAAAGACAACTGCGTCAAATGCGGCAAATGGTGCGGATCTACGAAAATCCCCGCCGTTCTGTGCAACGACTGCGGCTTTGGCAACCGCAAGGACAACTGCTGCAAGTGCGGCAAATGGGCGCCGTGAGATAAATGCGCCTATAAATCGTGAAGACGTTTCTCGAATTCAAAACGAGTCAGGCGAGGTTTATTCGCTTGACTCGTTTTTTAAAAAATGACGGGTATGACAGAATCTGTCATACCCGTCTTGCAGAGATAAAATCGGCTTGTATAATCCGAGGTATAAATGATTCTATCGATCGAATTATACGAGCGGGAATCTGATCGTTGAGAACAATTATTTGTTTTCATTTGTTTAACTTATCTTACAACCGTGTAAACGGGAAAGGAGAAACGTCATGCCTAAATACGCCTATTTGTGCACGTCCTGTGCCAAAAAAGACTACTGTGTCAAATGCGGCAAATGGTGTGGAAGTACAAAACATCTCGCACGTCTTTGCAGTAGCTGCAGCGGCAGTTTTGACCGCTGTGTAAAATGCGGTAAAATGCTTACCAATTCAAATAGAGTTCCCGCCGTTCTGTGCAACAACTGCGGCTTTGGCTCCAAGCAAAACTACTGCGTCAAATGCGGCAAATCGGCGTAGTGATTATCTCGTAAACGATTTGAGTAAATAAAAAAAGCGGGAAGTTCTTTCCCGCCTTTTTTATATCTTGATACGATTACGTAATCCCCGAAATTGCGAATTACTTTCTTTTTCGCCAGTACAGCAGACCAGCAGCGCCGAGAAGAAGCAGCGCCCAGGTCGACGGTTCCGGAACGGCGTTGGGATCAACATACGCCATAACAACATTGCCGGCAACGGACAGATTCCAGTAATAATCGCTAGCCGGTGACAGAAGTCCATTCCAGAACGAATCGTTGGCGTAGGTTCCAGCGAAATCTGCCGCCTGCGTCAAAATGGTATACGTTGCGTTCGGCTGGAGCGACGTTCCTGCAATGTCGATAATCGCATTATCGGAAACGGTTAACGTCCCTGCGTTGAGAACGTCGATTCCAGTTTCGTCCTGTTCGATCAAAAGCGTCGAGCCATCGTCAAAAGAAACTCCGCCTGTAACGTTGAGCGTTCCAACGGAGTTGCCCGGCGAAAGCAGAGAGTTCATGCAAATCGTCAGGTTTCCGGCATAGTCGCCGTGGAACATCAGATCGCCGCCTTCTACCTGGAAATCCAGAGCGGTTATCGGGTTGTTTTCCACAGTGTTGAGGAACAAAACGCCTTCGCCGGTCTTGAGCAGATTTCCTACTCCGGAAATGGCGTTGCCAAAGCGTTTTTCATCCGCTACGGAGAATTCCAGCGTCGCGCCGTTGTCGATTGTAACGACGGCGGTTCCAAGCGCGCCGTCGCCGGTCAGACGCAAAACGCCTTCTCGAATTCCAACGTTTCCGTTGAACGTATTGGCAGCGGTGAATTCAAGCGTTCCTTTTCCTTCTTTATAGAAAGTACGGTTGCTTTCTCTGTTCGGATTGGTTACCAAGCCGGAAATAATCAGGTCGGACAGCGTGTCAACTTCGTCAGCAGATTCGCTGGTAACGTCGTCGACAATAATTCTTGTCGTATGACCAAATGAATACGTGGCGTCTGGTTTGCTCGGGTCGGATGTGAACTTAACCGGCTGAGCGGCGGAAGCGCCTTCGATGCGAGAAACGGAAACCGTTGTCGAAAGTTTATACGCTTTCCATTCAGCGTTTCCGTCAGACGCATAAAGTTCTGCGCCGTCGGTAAACACAGTATTATTCAAGTTGTTGTAAACCTTGCCGGAGTTGCTGATCTTGCCGCCGTTGACAATAAACTGAATCGGAGTACTGTGGCTGGAATCGGAAACAACGTCCTGAGCGGCAAGAACAAGTTCGCCGTCCTTGTTGACCGTAACGGTCTTGGCTTGATACTTGCCAAAAACGGTTGTGCTTGTTCCCGCCCACTTGGTCTTGGCAATCAGCTTGCCTTCGTCAACGACGATGTTGCCGGTATAGGTATTTGTATTGTTGGTAAGTTCCATTGTTCCTTCGCCTGTTTTGGTAAAGGAGCACGCTTTTCCGTAGTTTACACAGTCTTTCAGAATCGCAGATACTGTCAGCGTTGAATCTTTAGCAACGTCAAACGTGGTTCCAGTAGCAACGCCATTGCGATAACCCAGCATGGAAATGCCCTTTCCATTTTCTGTCGACCGAATTGTCGCGTTTCCGCTTGTAACGTAAATGTCGCCATTGAATATTGTATACCAGCCGTTAGCGGAGGTGGCGTTATTCATGTGCCCGCCGCGATCTTCAAAAACAGCGCCGTTTTTCAGTTCAATGTCGCCGTAGGTTGTTAATTGATTGGTTGAAGTCGCAATCGTACCGCCGTCAGCAACGATAGTAAATTCCGGATGTGCGTCCGCGCCGCCAAAGACGTCAATGCCGCGATTGGAAGATTCCGTCGTCAGAGTCGCGCCGGAATGAACCGTAATCTTTCGACCTTCAACGGAAGGATCGCCCAGGACGGTTGCCGTTTTAGCAGTGCCGTTTACGCCGGCGTTGTAAGCCATGACGACGGTTCCTTCAGTAATATCCATGTCGCCGGTAAACGTATTGGGAACGCTTAACGTGAGAACGCCCGTTCCACTTTTAACGACGTCGCCAGAGCCGGAAATTGTGGTTGTGAATTCTCTGTCTTCGTTATTGTTAATCTCAAACGTTCCAGCATTGACAAGTGACGTTCCGGTTCCTAGAGTTCCAGAGTCCTTCAAAACCAGTTTTCCTTCTTCAATTGCCGTTCCGCCCTGATATTCGTTTTCACGTTCGATAACCAGAGTACCCGCTCCGGTCTTGAGCAGTCCTTTCGTTCCAGTAACAAGCCCTTGCTGGGTGAGCGTATAACCTTCGCCAATTTTGACCGTACCGTCCATATCGTTCATTATCAGCCAGCCGGTGTTGACCGCCTCGGTTGCCGAGGGAGACGTGGTTTCGTCAAACTGAATTCCCAAATAGGAACCGTAGGTATTGCCGGTAACAACGTCGTCTGTCATTGTCGCGGAATCGAGTTTGTAATAATCAGAGACAATTTTTCCATACAGATACAAGCCGGACGTCGAGCTTTTCAGCTTCCAGCCGTAATCAGAACTGACGCCGCTAAGAGAATATGTCAGATCGCCGACGTACGTCGCGCCTGAGCTGGCAATGAGCTCATAGCCGTTGCCCGCGTTGTTGAACCAGGTTTCTTCAGCGCCGTCGGCAAAATTGACGTTGAAAGTACCGCCGGAAATGTCCAGCGCGCCAGAGCCTATATTAATATTGTCAAACTGAACGCTGCCAGCGTTGACAAAGTCGAAGTTAATCTGACCGCCGGAAATGGCAAACGCGCCGTTGGTTGTTAAATGCTGAGCCGCCGTAGCGTTTTCGCCCAGCGTCAGAACGCCGTCCAAAATTGTGACCGCGCCGGTTCCGAGAGCGGAATCGTTGGCAGCGATAATTTCGCCCGCCTTAAGCGTCGTTCCGCCCTTGTACGTGTTCGCAGCGGCAAGCATCATCGTACCGTCGCCGATTTTAGTGAATGTTCCAGCATGGCTTCCACTATTAGGCGTGTTTGCCAAAACCGCAGTAACAATAAGGTCGGCATCGGCAGACTTGGTAATATCCGCAACGTTGAACGTGTTGCCGTATGGGCAGATCGTCGCGTTGGTTCGCGCGTCTCCGGTTGCTGTACTGGCAACTTCAAAGACGACGGGATTTTCAGCAGCGGAACCGTCGCCCGAGAAATCTACGGTTGTAGTTCCTGTAAGCATGAACGCTTTCCAATCGGCGTTTCCGTTTGCCGCAACAATCTTCGCGCCGTTTCTGAACGTTGCATCACGCATATTGTTGAAGACAGCCGCATCGTTTGTAACAATTGCGTTATCAATTATGTATGAATTATTATGAACTTGATCAGCGTTTCCCCAGACGTCCTGAACGTGGAACGTCATCGACCCTCCATAGACGCGGACTGTACCGGCGTAGCTTAGGTTGCCGGAAGAATCAAGCAGCATGTCGCCGGAACCGGTTTTAATCAGGTCGCCAGATCCGGTAATTGCTCCGTAGAAAGCCATGTTTTTGTCGGTCTTAAATTCCAGCGCGGTTCCGTCGGCAATCGAGACGTTTCTGAACGTCATCTGGTTGGTCGAATTGACCGTAACATTGCCGGATCCCGTTACATTGACAATCGCGCTGCTGAAGTCAACGCGGTTTGTATCGATAACGGCGTCTCCAGAGGCATTGAGTTCCAGCGCGCCGCCGCCCAAAACCAGCGTATGATTCACTGAATTGAGCTGAGCCGGCGTTGCCGTCAGCGTTGAGACGGTCGTTGTACCGCCGACGTAGATTCCCAACGGGGTCTGACCCGCATCAGAAAGATTTCCGGACGTCGTGCGAAGCCACGTCGTTTTAGCCGGATCGCTTCCCGCCATGTTGTCGATAACGTAATCGTGCCCAGAAGCCAGCTGACCTTGATAATACGCTCTTTCGCCAGCTTGAAGTTCGCGATTGAAGACCATTGTTCCGGTGTCGCCTGTAACAACGCCTGCGCCAGTAACCGAGTCCGGCATGACAGCGCCGCTAACGCGGTCAATGCGGTCGCCCGACTTCCAGTAGTTGGTCAAACCGCTGTAGGTATGCGCCGCGATGTTGATAATATCCGTCTGTTCCAGAGCTTCGTTTTAAATAGACGCGTTGTCGATAGAACCGTAAAGCATTTCCGTGTTGTTGTTAATAGTATTTCCAACGAAAAAAGATCGATTCTCTTCGCTTCTATCGCCATTCGCATTCCTTGAGCCAATTAGCTGTCCATTGAGGTAAAGGGTTTGCGTCCTGCCAGCGCCAGTTGCGACGACGTGATTTTCAACGCCTGAAATCACCTCTGCATAACCTTTTACAGAGAGATCGTCACCCCACCAATAATTATTTATTCCGTTATTATCAGTACGGAACGAGTTTGTTTTATGACCTGCGTTGCGGACGCCCCACGAAATAATGCCGACCGCGCCGCTTTTGGTCGTTGTCAAAAACGCCGAGAGCGTATAACTGGATGTCCCGGTAGGAAGCCCAGCGTTCAAACCGTTGTTTGTTCCCGTCCCCAGAGCGTACCCGCCGTTGGCAGTCAGCTTGCCGTCTACAATAGACGAGTTCACCAGATTGAGCTGCTCTGAATGAACGGAGTCTGTAACGGATGTTGCGGAACTATCCTCGTCAAAATTCCAGAAGTAAAGCATGTCCGCCTGAACGCTTGACGCGGACAAGGCAAAAGCGCACGCCACAACGCTCAATGTAACAAAAACGCGGCGAATGGAAAATACTCTAAACTGTGTAACGTTCATATTAAAACTCCTGACCAGGGATGAACTGGAACAATTATGATTATTCTGTCAGACTGCAAAAACAGCCTGTGTATATTATCACTCTTGATATATTATAACACGATTTCTATTTTTAGCGAACATTTTTTTAAAAAATTTTTTAAAATTTGTACAGCATTTGCTGGGAAAATTCTGAGAGAGGCTGGGAGACTTCTGGGAACTTCTGGGAAAAATTCCCAGAAAATTCCCAGAAAATTCCTTGTCCGCAGTCTTGACAGGAGCAGTATAGCCGGGTAGAATATTAGTAATTTACTCCAAATTTCCCCAATTCCAATGAATAAAAAACAAATATTTCTGCTGATAAAAATACTGGTATTTGTCGTGATTATCGCGGTATTCGGTCGCGTGCTGTACAAGGCGTGGCTGGATTACCAGAAGATGGATGTCAAGCCGACGATTGACTGGCTGACGCTCTGCGCGTCGGCGGGCGTGTACTTTATCGCCCTGCTCTTTCCCGGCGCGTTTTGGCATTTGCTGCTCAAGCGGTTTAACGAGGGAACCGTTGACGAGACTCCGGGGTTATGGGAGTCTATCTGCGCTCACGTCTGCGGGCAGATTGGCAAGTACGTGCCGGGCAAGTTTATGGTCGTCGTGATTCGGACTGCGTTGATTAAATCGAGCCGAACCAGCGCCGCCGTCGCCGCTGCCGCTGCGTTTCTGGAAACCCTTACCATGATGGCAGTTGGGGCGTTTGTCGCCTGTCTCTTTTTGACGTATTATTCCATTCAAACCCAAAACTGGACGTACTTGGCGGCGTCGATAACGATGGTTGTCTGCGCCGGCGCGCCGACGATACCCGCCGTGTTCGTCTGGATTGTCCGCAAGATCGGGAAGAACAAAGTCGCTTCCGAACTGCTCAATATAGACAAGCTGTCGTTCGGAACGCTGGCGCGGGGCTGGATTTTAGAACTGTGCTGCTGGGCGGGGTTCGCCTTTAGCTACTGGCTGACGCTCAAAGCCGTCGGCGTGGAAAACCTGAACCTAGCAGCCGATTTCCCGCAAGCGGTCGGCGTAACTGCGTTCGCGGTGTCGTCCGGATTTTTAGTCCTCTTCACGCCCGGCGGATTAGGGGTTCGCGACCTCGCCTTTATCGGCTTGATGACACCCTGGATGGAAGCCAAAATGCCGGGTTCCGGTCTGGCGATGGCGACCATCGCGTCCGTCGTCGTCCGCTTGGTCTGGCTGACCACCGAGTTCCTCGCCGCCTGCGTATTAATCGTTCTCCGTGGAGGACTGAAGAGGCAAGAGGCAGTAGGCAGTAGGCAGTAGTACGCAAGCGCCTCAAATATTTTTCTCGCAACTCGCAACTCGCAACTCGCAACTTAAAATATGAAAACCGCCCTATACTCCCCCGTTCTACCGTCTGAACTCTGGCGTCGTCAGTACGCCGTGAGCGTACTCAAGGGATTTCTTGCTTTAGGCTGGCAGATCGACGTCCTCGGCGGGTCAGACGTTGCGCCGTCGGACTTCGACAACCTCGGAACGTTTGTTTCCGTAGACGTCCCCAAGGCAGATAACCTCGCCCCGCCGTCGTTCAAACGGCTTCGGCAGGTATCGGAACTGGGTCAGGAGCTGTCCCGGGACTACGAGCTGTTTATTTCTCTGGAATCGCCGGTTCCGCTGTTCAATCACGGCAAAAGCGGCGCGTGGATTCCGCCGTTCCCGTCAGCCGTCAAACCGCAGGCGGTAACCGGAGCAACAGGCTTTTTCTCGAAGCTAAAACAGAGCTGGTACAACCGTTTGGAATGGAACAGCCGGTTTACGAAATACCTCAATATTTTCGTGCCGTCGAAGTACATGCAGAAGCTCTTTTTTGAACGATACCGGCTCTGGTCAACCGTCCTTCCTCCGGAAATCGCCCTGCCCTGCTCTGCCGTCAAACCGGAAGAGAAAGAAAAGACGGTCTGTCTGCTGGCTCCGTCAGACGAAACGCGTCAAATACTTTCCAGCCAGTTTGACAAGCTGGTCAAAAACACCGGGATTAAGACAACGCTCAAAGCCGTCAGCCCGTCAGATAAATTTGAAGACGTCATTTCCGCGATCAACGCCAGCGCGATGCTCTGGGACGCGACGGGATACGGAACGAGCGCACCCGAACTTGCCGGGGCGTTCCCGTTTTATTCCGCTTACGCGATGGCGCTGGGAACCGTTCCGATAACGTTCTGCGCCGGCGCGGCGCCGGAAGCGATTGTTCATCAGCAATCCGGCGTTATCTGGCAAACCGTACCCGAAGCGTTAAGCGCCATCCTCGGCTTTTCAAAAGACAACGCCCTTCGTCTGGACTTCGCCGCACTGGCTCAAACCCGAGCGCAATACTTCTCGACGGAGCTGTTCCAGAAACGATTATTGTCGACGTTGAAGAAGTGATTATTAACGTCGGAATTAGTGCATAGTGCATAGTACCTAGTGCATAGGACGCAAAGCGCTCCCCTCACTAAGCACTATGCACTCCCTATTCCCTACTCCCTATTCCCTATCTTCACCACCTCCACAAAGACACCTTCGCCGGACGCGAGGATCAAATGATATCCGCCGTCTTTGTCCGGGGTTAGTTCCGTTCGGACGCCTCTTTGCCAGGAAACTGCCCGGTATCCGTCTGGCAGTTTGAAATCGACATACGCTCTTTGGACGTATTCCAAATCCGTCATGTTGACGACTGTAAACGCGTAACCGTCTTCCTTCTCGAAGCAGCCAACCAGCAGCGGGACATAATAGTTGCCTTTGATTTCTTTTAGCCCTTTGAAATCCGTTACCGGATTGGACATCTTCAGATATGGATTATCTAATGGAATTGGGTTGACCGTAAACGCGCCCAGGTTTTTGTACTGAACATACGCGTCAGAAATTTGTTTGATTTCCTTGAACACAGTTGCGGCGTCGTACCAGGCGTTGGTTCGTTTGCCGTCGATTGTCAGCAGCGACGGGAACTCAGGCTTGTATCCGACATACGTCCAGCACAGCAGCCCTTTGCAACCAAAGGAGAGAAGCGTATATGCCTGCCAGCGGAACTCGGCTTCCGTCGGCGTGCGCTTGGACGGAATCCAGGCAAACGTTTGCAGACAGCACCAGAATTCCTTGTTATGCTCCCGGGCAGATCGGGCGATGATATTAATCGACTCGATATACTCTGAATACGTAACACGCTTTCCGTTGCGCCAGTTGAGGGGGTATATATCCGTACAGATATAGTTGACGTTGAACTTCTCGCAGAAGGAATCGCAGTACTTTTTGAACAAGTCCGGGTCGGAATCGTAGTATTCGATTGCCGCCGCGCCGGCTCCGTATTTGAGCTGAGCCGCGTTGGCGTACATGGGCAGCAGATTTATATACGGAACCTTGCCGGTCTGCTCGACGTATTTGTTACAAATCGCCGCCAGACGGTCGAAATCGTCCGTTCCCGGCTCGTCTGTTACGTACGTTCCGGCAAAACAGGGACGATCAAAGTATTCCGCCGTCTGCTGAGCGGGATTCAGAAACGCGCCGTCGCCTAAAATCAGTTCGACCCCGTACTTGTCGCAATCGTTGAGAAGACGCTGAATTTTCGTTCCGCTTCCCCCAACGGAATGAGCGATCATCCAGTCAAATCCGCCCGCGTTGTACCTTGCAATAAATTTCTCATCAAAGACCGCGTCCGTTAAATTGACCCACGCACCGATTTTGATTCTGTCGCGAGTAATATATTCGTTTGTAAGCGGAGTATCGTACAGCGTTCCAAAGTATCTTTCAATCGCGCTTGTAATATAGATGGCGGCGCTCATTCGATTTTCAGGAGCCTCAGAAGAGTCCAGTTCAATGCCATACTCTTTCAGATTGTTACATATTTGAGTCCATTGTTCCTTTGACACATCTCCATCTGGATCAAATTCCGTCGGCTTGTCCGGATTCGGCGGCGTCATTAAACCGCGAGCCAAAACGAAACGTACTGCATACGGATCTGTAACGTAGAGGTCGAAATTAAAAGGATCTTCGGGATCAGCATCTTCTGGAAAATCCGTAAACTTGCATTCCCTACGTTCAATCGTATACTTTCCCGGCTTGCGGGCGACAAACCACGTAAAGCCCCGACTGTTGGTTTGACATACGGGAACGACTTCCGGCTTTCCGCCGTCTTTGGGAGTAAATACGACAACCAGTTCTTCAGGATATTTGGTTTCCGGAATCGTAAAAGTCCCCGGTTCCGGGAGCATGAATTCGGCTTTGTTATACCCGTCCGACAGACAGCCGCCGGGAACGAAAACTTTCTGCAGCGGCGCGTAAAAGACGGAATCTTCGGAATAGTCCGGGGCGTCGACGGCGGCGCTCAAAAACGCCTCTGCCGCTTCCTTTGTCGGGAAGAATCCCATTCTCGACAGCTGCAAAACGTCGCCGGGCGTGGACGGGTTAGTCGGGTCGAATCGCGCGCCAGTTATCTTCCCCGCCCACTGTTTATGAGGGTACGTCCGCATATCGACAACGCAGTTTCGCCACGTATTGTCCGGCTCAATCGAAATCGGGCTGTAACTTTTATCCGACAGCGCCGTGAGCGTATCGGTCGTAAAGAACAGCCCCGCCTGACGATGAGCCGACTTGTACTTGTATCGAAACGCGAAGAACGGAAACGCCTGGGCGTCAAATGAGTTTTTCGAACTGACCGGCAGCGTGATCGTGCAGTCCGTACCGGTTGGAACGAACCGCGTCAGCTTCGCCTCCCGCAAAACGTTCCCCTGCCCGACCGACATCGCAGAGACGTCCGTTGAGTTGCGAGTTGCGAGTTGCGAGTTGCGAGAAGATGAATCGTCGCGTCCGCCCCCGTTGAAAATCCAGCTGAGTTGGGGCTGCGGCGGCGCAGTCGGTTCATCAGAAAAAGCCGCGTTACATCCAATTACCAACAAAGCAACAACTGTAATAAATCGTTTCATGATAAATATCCTATTGTTATGTGTTGTACAGACGTTTTGGTTCGCCTGTCGGCGGTGCGAAGCCGCACGGGCAGAAGGACAAGGTTATGCCTCCGAAAAAGCGCGCGAAGCCGCGCGGGCAGAAGGATAAGGTTATGCTACCAAACCAGCGTTTTCGGCGCTACCCACTTCCAATCAGGAACCGACCTTGTCGGCGGCGATACCCGCTTCCAATCAGGAACCGACCTTGTCGGTGCGTAATTCCGCTCCCGCTGGTCGCTTCATTACCGCCTTCCATTCCCTATTCCCTACTCCCTATTCCCTTTCCTTCACCGGTCTATCCAACCTAACCCTCATCAGGTTGTCTGCAATGACGTTGTCGTCTTTGCTGAGTCCTTTGCGAATAACGCGCATGTTGTCGCTTTGCAGCGGACCGAGCTGGACGATTTGCATTTTCGGCATTCCGTCCTCTCCGACAACGTAAACAAACCGTTCAGACTGGTTTGTTCCGAGGCAGTCTTCCGGAACCAGCAAGGCGTCGTAGGGGTCTGTTACGCCCACGCGAACGTGAACCGTCATGCCGGGCTGGAACTGTCGTTCTCCGCTGAGCAGTTTGGGATTGGGGCACACCGCGCGAACGAGCCGGGCGCCGGTTGAACGATCCAGAATTGGAGCGTGATAGTCGATTTTCGCCTGATGCGGAAACCCGTCTTCATCGGACAGCCGGAATTCGACGGAGTTGTCCAGGTCTGCGTCCGGATTGGCTTCCCTTCGCGCAACGTCAATCTTTTTGAGCTTTTCCACCGAGCTTTCGTCAATATTAAGATAGATGTAAATCGGGTCAACCTTGACGATTTTAACCAGCGTCGTGGAATTCGCGCCTGCGTTGCCCTGAACCAGGTTGCCAACGGATTCCTGAGCGTACCCGACGTACCCGTCGATGGGCGCGTAAATCCGCGTATAATTCAAATTGATTTGAGCGGTTTTAATCGTCGCTTTCGCAACGGCGATTTGAGCGTCGCATTCCTTGAGATTGAACCGCGCCAGGTCGTAATCCTGCTTGGAAATCGCCTTTTGCGGCAAGAGGCTTTCCGCCCGATCGAGGTCGTTTTTCATGCGTTCCCGCCGCGCCTCAAGGACTTCCAGCTGTCCTTGAGCGTTGAGCAGAGCCGCTTCGTACACGTCCGGGTCGATAACAAACAGAAGCTGCCCTTCTTTAACTTCGGCTCCCTCCTTGAGATTGAATTCCGCCCCATCTCCGCCCTGCTCCAGCCGAGCCGTTTCTTCAATCTCTCTGGTAAACGCCTTGCCGGTTTGAGGGTCGGTTTTCATCGACGCGTCTTTTTTAAACGTGCATTGAATCAGCGTCCCGGAAACGCGGGCGCGGACGTCAACCTGATCGTAGGGAAGCATTCGCCCGACGAATTCTTCGTAGTCGACAACCTGACGCTGCGTCGGATGAATAATCTTAACCGGCAGGGCTTCCGCCGGTTTGCGGGCGTCGACTTGAGCGTCTTTCTTCTGAATACAGCCGGACAGCGCCAAGGTAACAAACGTGAATAATAATAATCTGGTAGTATACATGGTATTTGGATTAGGCAATAGGCAGTAGG
>JAZMZV010000113.1:0-10146 GCA_045586185.1 Thermoguttaceae bacterium
TGATTTTTGGAGGCTTCCGCATTGTCTTGACGGCTATCGCCGTCAAGTCGTAGCCCGAGGACGGGCTACATCCAAGGGACGTTATCTCCTACGCAATACGGTACTTCACCCTTCGAACAAAGCGTAACTACGTTCGCTGCGCGAACTCCGTTACCGCCTTTCATTTCTTCGCAAACTCCTCCGCATCTCCGCGTCTCCGCGTGAGATTTTCCGGGGGCTTACGCACCCCGGCTCGCCTAGTTTTTTAAAACTTTGCGGACTTCGCGAACTTTGCGTGAGGCTTCCTTTTGCGGACTTACGTCCGCGATCCAGTATGGTTTTCGGCTGCGGCGCCAGATTATTAGCGGAACATTGGACAAGGAGGCGGCAAGCCGCCGCACTCCCAGTCGCAAGCGCTCCCCTCAAGATGAGCGCTTTGCGCCAATTGCTAATTACTAATTGCTAATTGCTAATTAACCGTAGTATTCCTGCAAACTGGTAACGGTGAACTGGGCGCCGTTTTCTTTCATGTAGGCGATTGCCTGCGTGTAGGCGTTGGCGGCGCGGATGGTTGTTACCAGCGGGATGGAGTAACGAATCGCGCCGGCGCGGATGCTGACTTCGTCTCGCGTCGGGCGTTTGCTGGACGGGCTGTTGATAATCAGCTGAACCGTGCCGTCGATCATGCGGTCGATGATGTTGGGGCGGCCTTCGGAGACTTTCTGAATCAGCTCGCATTCAATTCCCCACGACTGCAGCAGGTTGGCGGTGCCGCGGGTGGCGATAATCTTGAATCCCATATCGACAAACTTCCGGGCGACTGGTTCCAGGTGCGCTTTGTCGTCGTCTTTAACGGAAATGAACACGGACCCCTCGGTCGGGATTTTGCTGCCGGCGCCCATTTGCGACTTGGCAAACGCGGCGGCGAAGGAATGGTCGATGCCCATGACCTCGCCGGTCGATTTCATTTCGGGGCCGAGAACGGCGTCGACGCCCGGGAACCGATTGAACGGGAAGACGGCTTCTTTTACGCCGACGTGCGAGAACTTCGGGAATTCCAGGCAGTTGAGCTCTTTGAGCGTATAGCCCATCATGACCTTGGTCGCGATGTTCGCCAGTTTGACGCCTGTTACTTTGGAGACGAACGGGACGGTTCGGCTGGCGCGCGGGTTGACTTCCAATACGTAAACGGTACTGTTGTTTTTGACCGCGTACTGAACGTTCATCAAACCCTTGACGTTGAGTTCCAGCGCCATGCGGCGGGTGGAGTCTTTGAGTTCTTCAATAACCTCCGGGGCGAGCGTTTGCGGCGGAATCGAGCAGGCAGAGTCTCCGGAGTGAATGCCCGCCTCTTCGATGTGTTCCATAATGCCGGCGATGTAAACGTCGGTTCCGTCACAGACGCAGTCGACGTCAACTTCAATCGCGTCTGACAGGAACCGGTCGATAAGAATCGGGCGTTCCTCGTTAATCTGGACGTCTGCCTTGGTTGCGTAGACGAGCAGTTCAGACCAGTAGTTTCGCAAGTCGGCTTCTGAATAGACGATTTCCATTTTCGCGCCGCCGAGTACGAAGCTGGGACGCATTAAAACCGGATAGCCGATCTTTTCCGCCTTGACGATAGCGTCGTTGAGTTCGTACGCCGTTGTATTGGGCGTTTGACGAATGTTGAGCTTCTGCAGCATCGCGGAAAAGAGTTTGCGGTCTTCGGCGGCGTCGATGGATTTGACGCTCGTTCCCAATACCGGGACGCCGACTTCGACCAGCTTGTTGGCGATGTTGAGCGGGGTCTGACCGCCGAACTGAAGAATCACTCCAATCGGCTTTTCCCGGCGCACGACGCCCAAAACGTCTTCGACCGTCAGCGGTTCAAAGTAAAGACGGTCTGACGTGTCGAAGTCCGTCGAGACGGTTTCCGGGTTGCAGTTCATCATGATAGCCTGATAGCCCAGTTCTTTGACGGCGAACGCAGCGTGACAGCAGCAGTAGTCGAACTCGATGCCCTGTCCGATTCGGTTGGGGCCGCCGCCGAGAATGAGGACTTTCGGCGTTTCGGACGTTCGCGTTTCGTCTTCGCCCTCGTAGGTGGTGTAGTAGTACGGTGTAACAGCTTCGTGTTCGCAGGCGCACGTGTCGACCAGTTTGCAGACTGCGTCGATGCCCTGATCCAGACGGCGGCGGCGAACGTCTTCTTCCGAAACGCCGAAGATTTCCGCCAGACGGTTGTCGGAAAAGCCCATCTTTTTCGCTTCGAGCATTTCCGGCGCCGACAGCTCTTCAAAGTTGAGCGTCTGCAAATGCTTGTCTTTGTCCATAATGAGCTTGACGTTTTCCAGCCACCAGCGGTCCATCTTGGTAATGTCGAAAATCTCGTCGATGGAAATGCCCTCGTAGATGGCGCGGCAGATGGCGAAGAACTGCTCTCGCGTCGGCGTGGACATCTTGCGAATCAATTCGTCTCGCGTTACAGGCTTGTCCAAATCCGCCTTGTTGACCAGAGCGTACCGCTTCGTTTCCATGGAACGGACGCCTTTCTGCAGCGCTTCGCAGTAGGTTCTGCCGATTGCCATGACTTCGCCAACGGACTTCATGGAAATGGTCAGCGTCTCGTTTCCGCCGGGGAACTTTTCAAACGCGAAACGCGGAATCTTGATAACGACGTAGTCGATTGTCGGCTCGAAACAGGCGGACGTCGTTTTGGTGATGTCGTTTTTGAGTTCGTCGAGCGTGTATCCGATAGCGACTTTAACAGCGATTTTCGCAATCGGGAACCCGGTCGCCTTGGACGCCAGCGCGGACGAACGGCTCACGCGCGGGTTGAGTTCAATGGCGACCATTCGCCCGGTGTCTGGATGCTGAGCGAACTGCAGGTTGCAGCCCGCCGCCTTAAGTCCGATAGCTTCGACGATTTTTTTGCTGTCTTCAACCAGCTTGGCGTACTCACGGTCGGTCAGCGTTTGTACCGGAGCGACGGTAATCGAGTCTCCGGTGTGAACGCCCATGGGATCCTGGTTTTCAATCGAGCAGACAACGACGCAGTTGCCGGCGCTGTCTCGCATGAGTTCCATTTCCAGCTCTTTCCAGCCCAAAAGGGACTCTTCAATTAGAATTTCATGAACCATGGACGCGTCCAAACCGCCTTTGGCGATGGTCATGAACTCTTCGCGGTTGTACGCCACGCCGCCGCCTGTTCCGCCCAAGGTGAACGCTGGTCGAATAATGCACGGCAATCCGACGTAGTCCAGAGCCTTGAGCGCTTCGTCCATGTTGTGCGCCAGGTCAGAGCGCGGCAGGTCGACGCCCGCAGCCGCAACGGTGGCGCGGAAATCTTCGCGGTCTTCCGCATGGTGAATGACTTCCGCGTTTGCGCCGAGCATTTCAATTCCCAACTCGTCCAAAACGCCCATTTCCGCAACCTTGAACCCGAGGTTGAGCCCCGTCTGACCGCCCAATGTGGGGAGAATGGCGTCTGGACGCTCTTTACGCAAAATAGCCGCTAACATTTCGGGGGTTAGCGGCTCAATATACGTGTGGTCTGCCATAACGGGGTCGGTCATAATCGTTGCCGGATTGGAGTTGACAAGAACGACCTCGTATCCTTCTTCTTTTAACGCCTTACAGGCTTGAACTCCTGAATAATCGAATTCGCACGCCTGACCGATAACAATAGGTCCAGCGCCAATAATACAAATCTTTTTAATGTCTGTTCGTTTGGGCATGATATTTGGTAGTTAGGAGTTAGGAGTGAGGAGTGAGGAGTTGGAATACGTGGTCAAAAGGCAAGGACAGATGCTAAAAAAATCACTACTGCCTACTGCCTATTGCCTACTGCCTTCTTCCCCATCCATTTTGTCTAATTATAGCAAAGAGAAAGATTCTTTCAAGGACGGGGAGCGGGAGAAATAGAATTATCAATGAGCAATGAGCAATTAGCAATTACGCTTGCGGCGGAAGCCCCCGAACAACTTTTGAACGTGGAATACCAGTTTGCCCTGCTGGATCGCGGCTGTTTCAGCCGCCGAAGAAATATAAAGCCGCAAAGAACGCAAAGACATTTTTAAAACTTCGCGAACATCCTCCGCGCCTCCGCAGCTCCGCGTGAGTTTTTTCGAGCGCTTATGAAATCCGGATCGCGGGTTCCACCCGCCATATTAAACAAATTTTTCAATTTAAAGGATAATAATATAAGAATTATACGTTTCGTATGCAACGCAATAAGCAATTATAATGCAAATGTTTGAAATGGCAGCTATTCCAAAAGACTTTAATTGGGTTTGCCAATACATATAAATATTTGTCAACGTTTGCAAAATACAACATAACGCCATCAAAATCTCAACTAAACGGCAAAACGAGTGATTCGAAATGGCGCTGCCCATGATCCCTATATTAAAGCCAAAGAAATAGGTTAAAATCCTGATACAGGGAAACGCAATCGTTGTTATCATCGTAACAATCAGAATTCTGGTTAAAAATGAATCTTGATTCTCATTAGATTCTATGACCGGAGGAATGCTGGAAATCGGTATTAATAGAGGGATAAGCGTTATAGAGATATACATAAACCTATAGCTTACCAAATGAGACTGCGTCGAAAAGATAATTAGAATTATTATCGAAATTGACAAAAATATATAATTAACGCTTCTCATGATAATACTCATTTGTATGGGAAAGCGATGTTAATCGGCGGCTGGAAACATTGAACCGCTAATGCGGTTCAAAGCGTAACTTCGTTCGCTGCGCTCTCTCCGTTACCGCCTTCCATTTCTTTGCGTACTTTGCGTTCTTTGCGGCTTAAAAAACTTCGGCGGTAGATGCCAACGCAAGCCCACGGGTTTACACCCGTGGCTCGCCTTCATTTTTATTCGTACACAAACTTCACGCTGACTTTGCCGGCGACTGCTGCTCTCGCTCTGAACCAGTAGGCGCCCAAGGCGGCGGGGAATTCCATCTTGAACGTCTGTCCCGGCTCGACAATAGTCTGATTGTAGTCAATCCAGAGTTCCTTGTCCGTTGCGTTAGCTTGAATCGTAATTGCAATCGGCGCGGCGCCGTGGTTGACAATCTCGACCGTTTTCTTATCGTATCCGGTGGCGAGAATTGGGTCGGAGACGTCGCCGGATTTGACGTCGGATTCTTTCCAGACGTACCCAACCCCGCGGGGTTTGCCCAGCGACCATAAATCGTCGACCGCGCCCGCCCAAACAACGGTGTACCCATCTTCGGAACGGATAATGTGGCTGTTGGTTTCCGGCGCTACGGAGGCGTCAATGCCGCCTAAAACCAGCAAGCCGCGCCATGAGCAGTAGTCGTTAATAACGTAAGCGTGCGAGGCGATAGGGCGAATCTTGGGAACCGACCCGGCGTTGGCGGCGGGCAGTTCGTAAAACGTCCCGGCGCAGCTGAACAGGTCGCGTTCCGTCGCAACCTCTCTGTCCAGACGCAGGAAAATACCGTCTTTGCTCTGGCTGGCGCCGGATTTCTGAACTGGAAGACGGTATCGCTTGCCATTATAGGTCAGAAGAACGGACAGATCGTCGATTTTGAACAGCGATTCCGGAATCGGCTCCAGCGCGACCATGCTTTCGACCTTCTCGATTCGCGCCTGTTCATTTTCCGTTTCGCGCGTCAGGGAGCCGTCAACGTTGAGATGATAAAGCCGTTTGGGCTGTTTGACGCCGTCGATTACCGGCTCGGGGACGACGCAAAGCCAGCTGCCGTTGGTCGTGCTCCACAGCGTAGACGCTGTCCAGGACGAGCTGTTTTCCGTCGCCAAACCGTTGAAAATGGGCGACGGCGCGACAGAACGGTCGTCTTTGTTTCTGTACTGAAATTCGACGGTTGCGTTCTCCAGATCGACGTTAGAAACGACGCGAATCCATTGAGCTGCCGGCGCGTCAGAGAAGTCAACAAACGCTGTTTGTGTAACAGAAACCGTCTTCCACTCTTCCCAGGCGCCCGTTCCGTCTTTGTCGATTTCAAAGGTAATTGTCGCCGGCTTTTCTATAAACGCAGAGTGTTTATAATTTCCGTCTTCGTCGATCTCGCTAGACCACAGCGCCGGCGTATCGACAGCAATCCAGGCGCATTTGTAGTCGAATCCGGCAAACAGGTACGGGTCTGAAGGAACGCCCGCCTTGACCGGTTCTTCCTTCCAGACGGCTCCGCGCCCTAACGCCGGACCGAATTTGGTTATCTGTTTCGGGTCGATAAACCAGAGGTTGGAGTTCGACTGTCCCGGGGCTTTGAGGCTCCCTTTGAATGGGGACGTGTTGAGGAACTCGCTCTTTGCGGAATCGTCACATCCGCAGACGATTTTTCCGTTCCAGAAGCAGAAGTCGCCGACGACTTTCAAGTACGACGACAGCGGCTTGATTCCCGCGGACGAATTCCGTTTGAACGTTTTGGGGAAGTTCCAGAACATGCCGTGCATCGTCATGAGCAACCCTCCGTCCGGAAGAACGGATTTCCCGTTGTCGGCGACTTCCCGAATTCGCGGCCATTCGGTGTTCCAGCCGTGCGCCCCGTCGTAACAGTGCGACGCCTTGGGAAGCCGGTACGCTGACCACGCGCCGCCGTCGAGAAGCATGAGAATAACAGAGCGGTCGTCCCAGCCGACAGCCCAAATCGGGTCGGTTTCCGGGTTGTTGGAACCGTAAATCCCGTTCGGTCCGGTAACTTCGGTAAACTGGTTTCGGCGAACGAGCGTCCAGTTGTCTTTCCCCGTTCCCTTGCCGTCCCACGACCCCAGCGCGCCGGAGGGCGTCGTCGGGTCAACTCGCGCCTGAGAGGATTGTTCGCCGTTGTTGGCGTAGATAACAACGTCTTGTCCGGAATAGAAGCCCTTGCCGTGATAGCCGGGCAGGATGTCGACGTAGCCCTCGCGTTTGCGGTTGGAATCCTGATAGAGTTCCGTTACAGACAGCGTGTTGACGTCGACTTCGTACATGCCCTCTTCCATGGTCGCGAAATAGACTTTGCCGGACGGGTCTGTCAGATGTCGCGCGGTTCCCGTCAGCCGCCCCGGCATGACGTCCGACTTAACAACGCGAACGTTGCGGTCGGCGTCTATAAAATACGGGCCGATAATGAGCTGATTGGATTCTTTGTGAATCATGCGGTTGGCGTGCGTCCCGCCAAAGGACTCCGGACGAATCGTCTGATTGAGGTTGTCGTCAATTTCGTAGAGTTTGTCTGAACTCCCGTAGGGCAGATGAGGCCCGTAGGAGATCGTCCAGAGACGACCCGCCCACGGAACGACTGCGCCGGTTCCGCATTCGCCCTCGTTATTGAACTGCGCCAGATGAGGATAAATCCCGCTGAATTCCAACGGCTTGGCGCTGCCAGCCGACGCCGTTTCCTGCGACCAGCCAACGCACGCCGCCGACGCAAAAGCTCCAACCGTCAAACAAAACGTTCTGCGATTGATTGATTTCATATAATGTCCTTTCTTTAAGTTACGAGTTGCGAGTTGCGAGTTGCGAGTTGCGAGTTGCGAGTTGCGAGTTGCGAGTTGCGAGTTGCGAGTTGCGAGTTGCGAGTTACGAGTTGCGAGTTACGAGTTGCGAGATTTTAAAACTGACGCTTAACCCACGGAGCGAGATTTTAAATTGAGAAGGGAGTAGAAATATCTACTCCCTATTCCCTACAGCCTACTATCTGAATACGGTTCGCCTGTCGGCGAACTGCGTAATTCTTTCGTGAACTTTGCGTGAGGATTCATTCATTTTACGTTCGCTTCGCTCCCGCCCGGGGGCTAACGCACCCCGGCTCGCCAACCGCCTTCCATTTATTATTCTTCTACCAAACCGCTTTCGGGCGAGCCGCCGTTTCGCGTTCCCATTGCTTTGTAGACGTGAACGTCCATATTTTCATTTAGGAAGGCAACGCTTCCGTCCGCCTTGGCGGAGTTAACGCCGTCAGTATGATCGCTTCCCATTGGGAGATAGTTAAAAGGCACGTTTTCGGCGATGCGGTCGTGATGCTCGTTAATTCTATATTTGATAACTTTGAACGCGTACATGCCGCGGTTTTCGTTAGCGCCTAAGACCCACGGTCGAACGTTTCCCGCTTGGGTGGAATACGCGCCTTTAGAGTCTTTCTGGATGTATTCGCTGACTAAAAGCGTGTTGCTTAAACCGTCTGTAACCGTACTTTCTTTGATGGCTTTCATCCAGGTGAACATGCCGTTATCCGGCAAATCCCCGTATGTTCCTCCAGAAACAGTTGGGGCTATTATGTACGGGTCTCCCGTCTTGGCGTTAATTTCATCCTGCGTGTAAATGACGCCGCCAACGCCGTTGTACGTCCACAGCGCCCCGTACTTGTAGTAGATTTCTTCCGTACAAAACACTTCGCGCTGATAGGATGGACAGTAATATATGGGAATAACTGTTTTAAGCGCAGCCGGACGAGGGTTCTGATAGTACATATCCCGAGAGGAAATGGTAAAGTCAATCGAATCGTACAACGCTTGTTGATCAATGAACGGAAGAATAAATACGGCAAAGCTGTGATTGAAAGCGCCTTCTTCTTTGCCGCCAGAGTATTTTCTCATTCCGTTTGCAGGAGGATAGGCGCCGTTGTGAGACGCTGAATATGAATGACACGCCAAAGCAATCTGCTTGAGATTGTTGGCGCACTGCGATTTTCGTCCCGCTTCTCTTGCCGCCTGAACAGCCGGTAAAAGCAAACCAATGAGAACGGCGATAATCGCAATAACGACCAACAGTTCTACCAGAGTGAATCCATTCTTTTTATTCATGATTTTTACAAGGACGTAACGTATAGCGCTCCGGTCGGGGGAACCGTTCCGATCGGGACGCTAAAACAGGAGTTCAATTATTCCCATGTAATAATATATTCGATTCTAAAGAGAATTACAAGGGGGAACAAGCAAATTTTGCAAATAAATTACAAATCTTTTTACTAATATGTTATTTTCTCTTTCGCCAGTACAGCAAACCCATCGCGCCGAGAACCAACAGCGCCCACGTGGACGGTTCCGGAATAGCGTTGGCGTCTACGGATGCGTAAACAGTGTTGCCGTTGACAACTTTCAGATTCCAATAATAGGCGTCGCCTGCCGTCAAAAGCCCATTCCAGAAAGCGTCGGTTGCCAGATCGCCCCCAAAAGCGTTTGTCGATTGGATAATCGGAGTCGACAAGCCTGGCTGAAGCGAATCTAGCGGCAGATCCAGAATCGAATCGGATTCAATAACGAACGTCGTAGCGGAAAGCGTATCTAAGCGGGAACCTTCCTGTTCGATTAAGAGCGTTGCGCCTTTGTTAAGCGTGAAATCGCCGGTAATTTCCAGCGACCCAACCGAGTTGCCGGGCGAGAAAATCACGGTGGAATTATCGGCGTCCGGAAGACCAACTTCCAGCGCGCCGGTATAGTATTCTTTCATATCCAGACGTCCGGAGGAAACGACTAAACTTTGAATGTCAACTTCGCCCTGAGCGGCATTAATCAGCAGCGTACCTTCTCCTGTTTTGATGAGTTTCCCGCTGCCGGACATTGTGGAATTGATCAACGCCTGTTTGCCTTCGTCAACCTGAAAGTTCGTTCCTTCTGCAGAGGTCAGATTGATATGGACGGCTTTCCACCAGATTGACTCAACGCCGGGGGCGGCTCCGGTGATAACCGTTCCTTTGCCAAGGTTGACAGTCGCTTTAACATTGTTGGTATGTGAACCGCCCTCTCGAGGATACGTAACGTTAACAACCGACAGCGTTCCATCGTCAAGCGTAAGCGTTGTGTCAACAGCGTATGTTGTGTAATTCACGTTGCCAAACTGGAGGAGATTTGCCGTTAAAGAACCTCCGTTAGTAATTGTAACGGTTCCTGTGGCGTTACTGCCGCGACCGTGCAGAGCAACGTCGTTTGCCGTTACAGTTCCACCGGCAATGTTGAGCGTACCGGGCATCGTAACGCCGGGGAAAATCGCGTTGGCGGAAAGCGTCGCGCCGGAATAGACGTTGAACGTCCCGCTGCCAGCGCCTCCGTCGCGTCCAAGTTTTACGGTGTCTGTAACTTCAATTGTTCCATAATTATTGACAATGCCAGTTCCCCAAGCGCCGACTTGAATATCCAAACTTTTGAGATAACCGCCTTCTTCAACGGTGATTGTTCCAGAATTAGTAGTATGCTCTGCAAGTTTA
>JAZMZV010000114.1:0-7220 GCA_045586185.1 Thermoguttaceae bacterium
TGGTAGGACGCAGATCCGTCTTCTGAAGGAATTACACCTTTGGACTCTCGTCATTATCGGGTATTACCTGCAGTTTCCCGCAGCTATCCCCGTCCAGAAGGTAGGTGTCTACGCGTTACTATCCCTTTCGCCACTGATCGGGGGAGCAAGCTCCCCTTCACCGTACGACTTGCATGCCTAATCCATGCCGCCAACGTTCATTCTGAGCCAGGATCAAACCCTTCAATTAAAATATTTCGTTGGAAAGAACTTGCGTTCTCTCCTATTATAATCATGTTGATCCTGCGCTGCCAATAAGTTCGGTTACTTATTGGTCTTTGCAGGTTATTGAGTCTTTCCGACTCACAACTTGCTCACAAAGGAAAAAACAAGAGACTATCTCTTATTCATCTTTTAAGGTACAATGTCTGTTCCGCCAAATTGTCAAAGGTCATTTGTCGCTTGGCGACATTCCGTCGCACAAACAACGCGCCAAATATACCAGATTTGAAAAAGACGTCAATGGGGGAGAGAGAAAAAATCTGGAAATTTTTAAAAGTTTTTTTGTTTGAGTTAGGAATTAGGAGTGAGGAGTGGATGAGTTGGAATGAAAAATACTGCTTCCTAGCCGACTATTGCAATCCCTAACTGTATATATGCATTGAATGAAAAATTTTTCTCTACCCCCTATTGCAAGTTTTTAAAAATGCGTTAAAATCGTTCACAATAATTGGCAATGAACAATTCGTGAGGTTCTTACGTATAATCATTGCTAATACCCTTTGTCGCGGGGTGGAGCAGCCCGGTAGCTCGCGAGGCTCATAACCTCGAGGCCGCAGGTTCGAATCCTGTCCCCGCCATTTTTATAGCTCCCAGCTGTTAGCCTTTAGCTTGGAGCTTATTTTTTTATTTCCACGGAGAAATAGACGCTCGTCGGCGCGGCGCATGTCGCGCGGGAGGAAAGTCCGGGCTTCCCAGAGCGCAGCGGCGGATAACGTCCGCCCGTCGAGAGACGAGGGAAAGCGCAACAGAAAGTAAACCGCCTGTCGATGGGGCGTCTAACCAGCGTCCATTAAACATCGTCAGGTAAGGGTGAAACGGCGCGGTAAGAGCGCACCGCAGACTCGGCAACGGGTCTGGCTAGGCAAGCCCCGCTGGAAGCAAGACCAAACAGAGAGACAGGTTGGCTCGACCGGCGTTTCCTTTTGGGAAACCTCTCTCGGGTGGGTCGCTAGAGCTTACGGAAACGGAAAGCGTAGATAAATGAGCGTTACGGTTTGACTTCATTTCGATGGACGTCTTCGTTCACACAGAAGCCAAACTGACAGAACCCGGCTTATTTTTCTCCACGGACTATATGCGAGAAGCGGCAAAAATACCGCTTCTCGCTTTTTTTGTTTACAACGCATAAGAGTAACGAGAAACTCGATGCGTTTCACAAAAATCTCGCAACTCGCAACTCGCAACTCGCTACTCGCATTCAAATTATCCCGCAAAGTAAATGTACGCGGCGATAATGCAGCACATGACAACGCAGGAAGCGATGACGTCGAACCAAGACCAGCTGGCGCGGCTGGCGGCGCGTTCTTCCGCCGTTGTTGAGCCGAACGACAGACCTTGAATCTTCTCGTAGTCCGGAGCGGCGGTTGCGTACGAAACGCCTATCATCGAGACGATGCACACGATGAAAATGAACAGGCTGTAGTACTGGAAGTAAACGTTATTGATAAACCAGCAGAACGAACCTTCGGAGAAATTGGATCCCAACGTGGCGAACGTGTCGACGCCAAGGCGGAGCAAGCCCAAGCCGAATCCGAGAATCAACGCTGTCAACGCGCCTTTGGCGTTCATTCGTTTCATGAACACGCCCAGCAGGAAGACGGCGAAAATCGGCGGCGCCAGGTAGCCCTGAACCGATTGCAGGTAGTCGTACAAGCCGTGTTTTCCCTGAATAATCGGAATCCACGCCAAGCCGATGAGAACCATCACAGCGGTGGCGGCGCGACCAATCCAGACGAGTTTCGATTCGGACGCGTTCTGGTCAAAGCGGTGGTAGAAGTCCATCGTAAAGAGCGTAGCCGAGGCGTTAAACACGCCTGCCAGAGAACTCATCAAAGCGGAAAGCAGACCGGCGACGACAAGACCTCGCAGACCAACGGGAAGAACTTCGCGAACCATCAGCGGGAATGCACCCTGGCAGTCTTTGAGGTCTGCCTTAACATAAACATTTCCCATTGCATCGACTTCCGGTTTTTTCGAGAAGGTAACGTTGACAATGTCCGTCAGATCGACAATTTCTTTCTCTTCATCGACAATAACTTTTCCTGTTTGGGCAACTTCTTTATGGGCTTCATGATACGCCAGCGCGAAGCAGACCATGCCGGGAATAATAAAGATGAATACGGGCAACAGCTTGAGGAAAGCGGCGAAGATGCTGCCTCGTCGGGCTTCCGTTTCATTTTTGGCGGCGAGGGCGCGCTGAACGATGTACTGGTCTGTACACCAGTACCACAAACCGACAATCGGAGCGCACAGCAGCATCCCGATCCACGGGTAGAACGACCCTTGAGTTCTGTCTTTGAAGTACCACGCCTGGGTTTTAATCTGATCGGTTTCTTCGCCGGCTTCATTATACTCGCGTTCGATAACGGGTTTCCAGGTCAGCTTGTCGACGTTTTCCGGCTTGATTGACATCCAGAGGTTGAACATGTCGCGGCCTTCTTTTTCGTTGTCGCATACAGTTCGGAGGTTTTTACATCCAGCAAAGAAAGAACCGCCGTCTTCGTTTTTGACAATCGTACCGTTGTCCTGGACAGAATATTTGCCTAACTCATGGATGCCATACACTGTTACAAAAACCGAGCCGAGAACCAAAATCAACGTTTGCAAAGCTTCTGTATACGCAACGGCGCGCATGCCGCCCAAAGCGGTGTAAAGACCCGTCAGGACGATAACCAGAATCGAGCCGACCCAGAAGCTGTCCAAACCGAACAGATTGAATTCCGGCAACAGTACGGAAAAGACAACGCCCCCGGCGAAAATGCCGACTGCGATTTTTGTTACAACGTAAGCGACAAGCGAAATCAGCGACAGGAACCAGCGAGAGCCGGGAGAGAATCGTTTTTCCAGAAATTCCGGCATCGTATAAACTTTACTTCTTATGAAGAAGGGGATAAACACCCACGCCAGAACAAGCAAGCACCAGGCGTGGAGTTCAAAGTGCGCCATCTTGACGCCGTCGGTACAGCCGGAACCGGCAAGCCCGACAAGGTGTTCCGACCCGATGTTCGAGGCGAAAATCGACGCGCCGACGATAAACCAGCTAAGCGAGTTTCCCGCCAGGAAGTAGTCTTTGGTTGTGTTGCGGGACTTGAGAATGATCCACCACGCAAGTCCAAAAAGAAGCAAAAAGTAACCGGCGACTACGCACCAGTCGAGTGTCGTCAAAGCGTTTGTAGCGGCAAGGGGGATAAAGGTCATGGCAATTAATGGGTTGAATGGGTTAAAGGGTTGTGTTAAGTTGCGAGTTGCGAGTTGCGAGTTGCGAGAAAATTTATGAGGCGCTTTGCGTTTCTCGCTACTCGTTACTCGCTACTCGCAACTTTCTCTCCGAAATTGACTAATCGTCATTCCGGTCTGTTTATGGAAAAATCGGCTGAGGTATCCTTCTGTTGCGAAACCGCAGGATTCCGCAATTTCTTTGACTCTCATATCCGTTTCTTTGATGAGTTGTTTGACGTGATGAAGCCGGGCGAGGCTGATTTCGTCTAAAACCGTTCTGCCGCGGATGGCTTTGAACTGGACTTCCAGCCGCCGGCGCGACACGCAAATTTCGTTTGCCAGCTCGCCGATGTTAATCGGCTGACCCGGGTTTATCCAGATCAATCGCAAGGCTTCCGCAACGATGGGGTCTGGAATGTCGAATCGTTCTGTCGACTGCCGGCTGACGACGTGCAGCGGCGCGACAAGATACTGCTGTTTTTCTGTAATCGTTCCGGACATGAGTCCGTCGAGAATCCGGGCGGCTTCGTACCCGCCGGTTTCCGCGTCCAGGGCGATTGACGTCATCGGCGGCGTGCACATCTGGCACATCAGCGTGTCGTTGTCCACCCCGATAACGGCGACGTCTTCCGGAACGCGGACGTTGAAGTCCTGACAGGCGGCGATTACCTGACGTCCTCGGACGTCGTTTGCCGCCATGACGCCAATCGGTTTGGGGAGGCTGTAAAGCCATTGTCCCAGCTGAAGGGCGTCGTCGCCGATTCTGTCTGACGTTTTGGGCGGCTTGTAACGATAAACCTTGTATCCCGCCTGAACGATTGTATCGGTAAACGCCTTTTCGCGGTCGGTCGACCAGAGGACGTCGTTGATTTCGCCCACGAAAGCGTACTGGTTCAGGTTCCGTTCAAGGAGATGTTCCGCCGCCATCTTGCCGACCAGCGGGCTGTTGACGAACACCTCAGACGCGTTTTTGAATTTGCCGCGTTTGCTCTTTTGAGGTTCGTATAAATCCAGCGCGACGAACGGGAGTCCGCTTTTCAAAATGGCTTTTTCCACCTCCGGGGTTTCGATTCGGGCGATAATCCCCGTCGCTCCCCACGTTCTGACGTTGGGAAACAGCTGAGCCAAGTCGCCGGGCGCCAGATGTAACGACCACGGTCCGTTAATCCGGGCGTACCGTTCGACCCCGCGAAGGATAGAACGTCCAACTTCTCTGGACGTCTCAACCAGCAGGGCGACTCGAGGCATATTGACTCTCAGCGGCGAGGAGGCAGCGCGGTTTGGGACTCCGGTTTTTTTCATCGTATTAGTTGCGAGTTGCGCTTAATGGAAGGCGGTAATGGAGCGACCATCGGGAGCGGAATTACGCAGTTCGCCGAAGGCGAACCGAAACAACGGCGTCAACGTTATGTTCGCCTGACGGCGAATGCGTAATTTCGCCGACAAGGTCGGTTCCTGATTGGAAGCGGGTAGTGCCGAAATAAGCTTGTTCGGAGACAAAACCTCATCCACTCGCCCGTGCGGCTACGCACCGCTAACGCTCACTTCATTACCGCCTTTCAATCCACTTATTTTCTCGCTTGTTTTCTGATTTCAATAAGTTCCTTCATAACGGAATCCAACGGTGGGTTCTTGCCCGTCTTGCCGAAGGCGTCATGAAGGCTTCGATACAGTTTGTACAGTTTCGCGTAAACGGCGACGGCGGCGCGGTTGGGCTTGTAAACGACGTCTTTGACGCCTGTCATTTTCTTTTGGGCGGCGGAAACCGTCTTGTACGCTCCGCCGGCAACGGACGCGACAATCGCCGCTCCCAAAGCGCACGTCTGGGACGACCGGCTGATCTTCATCGGGCGGTTGCAGACGTCAGCGTAAATCTGCATGACAAACGGACTCTTTTCAGCGATTCCGCCGCAGTTGACAACCTCTTTGACCTTGACGCCGTATTCTTCCAGCCGATTGATAATCGTCAGCGCGCCAAACGCTGTAGCTTCTACCAAAGCCCGATAAATTTCCGGGGCTGTCGTTCTGATGGTCTGTCCAACCAGCAAGCCGGAAAGCTCCTGATCGACGAGAATCGTTCGGTTCCCGTTGTTCCAGTCCAGAGCCAGCAGCCCAGTCGCGCCCGGCGCCAGTTTCGCCGCCTCGGCTGTCAGGTTGACGTGAGCCGACCCTTTGGAGTATTCCGCCGGCGTGAGGTTCTTCACAAACCAGTTGAAAATGTCGCCAACCGCGGACTGACCGGCTTCCAAACCGTACATTTCCGGCAGAACCGATTCCGGGACGATGCCGCACAGACCGGGGATGTCTGCAATCGGGGTTGTCATGGGAGAAACCATGATGTCACAGGTGCTGGTGCCGATAGTCTTGACAAGGGTTCCCGGCTTGACGCCGCTTCCGACTGCGCCCAGGTGGCAGTCAAACGCGCCGACTGCAACGGCAATTCCCGCCGGCAATCCAACCTTTTTGGCGATTTCCGGAATGAGGTCGCCCGCCTTGTGCGTAGCGGGAACCGGCTTGGTCGAGTACTTGAATTTAAGCAGTTTGGGAGACAGCGACGCGAGGAATTCGTCTGACGGCAGCCCGCCCCATTGTTCGTTGTACATAGCTTTGTGCCCGGCGGCGCAAATCCCGCGCGGGACTTCGTTCGGCTTGACTTGTCCGGTGATGTATCCGGGAATGAAGTCTTCCAGCTCCACCCACGACGCAGCCGCCTGAGCGACTTTGGAATCCGTTCGGACGCAGTGAAGAATCTTCGCCCAGTACCATTCCGCCGAATACGTCCCGCCGCACTTGGCAAGATATTTAACCTTGTATTTCGACGCCTTCTGCGTGATCTCCTGCGCTTCCGCCGTGGACGTGTGGTCTTTCCAAAGCCAGGCGTGAGCGTTGGGATTATCTATGAATTCCGGCTTGACAGCCAGGGGCGTCCCGTCTTCGTCTACCGGAATGGGCGTTGACCCGGTTGTATCGACGCCGATTCCAACGACCTTTTCCGGGGCGAACTCGGCGCAGGTCTTCTTCGCCATCGCAACCGCCTTTTTCACAGACGTCAGAAACCCGTTGATGTAGTCCGCCGGGTTCTGCCGGGCGAGGTTGGGATCCTGAGCGGAAACGATAATTCCCGCTTCTCCGGTGGGGTAATTGTAAACGTTTTCGCCTACGGTCTGACCGTCGCGAAGAGAAACGACAATGGCGCGAACGCTGTTGGTTCCGTAATCAACGCCGATGGCGAACAGGCTGTCAACAGATGGTTTTGTCATGGCTGGGGATGGGGAATAGGGAATGGGGAATAGGGAATAATTGAAAGGCGGTAATGGAGTTCGCTTTAGCGAACGGAATTACGCATTCGCCGTCAGGCGAACTACCACGTAATCGTAATTATACAACAAAAAATTCCAAATTGCAATGCATTATTGCGCAAAAGTTCTTATTTTTTTGCGCAAGGCGGCGCCACTGCCGATTCGCCAAAAAAAATCTCACGCGAAGTTCGCAAAGAAATGATTGGTGAACGCTTGCGGCGGAAGCCTCCGAAAATTTTTGAACATGGCAAGCCCGCTTGACCCGCTGGATCGCGGCTGTCTCAGCCGCCTATTTTTTTAAGCCGCAAAGAACGCAAAGGACGCAAAGTTATCAAATGGCGTCCGCTTGCGGCGGAAGCCTTCAAAAATCTTTGAACGTGGAAATCCCGTCTGACCCGCTGGATCGCGGGCGTCTTCGCCCGCCGAAGAAAATATTTTGTG
>JAZMZV010000115.1:0-7596 GCA_045586185.1 Thermoguttaceae bacterium
GTGCGCCTTGCAAAAAATACTGATTAACAACTGGTCAACGACGTCTTGCTGACCGACGATTACCTGCGACAACTGTTCGTTAATTTGCGTATACGCTGTTTTTAAGTCCATGGCGTTTGTAAGTTTAACGTTTTCTATAAATTCGTGTTACCTGTTTAGGCAGTAGGCAGTAGGCAATAGGCAGTAGTATGATTATTTCTTCTCGCAACTCGCCACTCGCAACTCGCCACTCGCAACTCGCTACTTCTATTATTCTATTTAACTTTGACAAAAAATCAAGGGGACGGAGGAAAAAGAGCGCTGTATTTTCAAAAAATTATTTCTTGAAAAATATAAGCTTTTTTTTGAAAAATTGTCCCGGGGGGAGTTACATTGCGTTTCGGGTCGATTTATAATACAAGCAGAGTTAGTAAACAGGAACGCATCAGGCGTTTCTGAGTGTTGTATACATTTACATTTTTATAGCATTTACATTGTTTATTGCCATGAGTCATAACAATTTCATTTCTCGCCGCGACGCCATGCTTGGCGGTCTGGCAGCCGCTTTTGGCGGATTGACGCTTACCTCCATTTCCAACGCCGCTGACGCCGCTGCGGACGAAGACAAAGCGTGGACGTACACAAAACTCTGTCCGAACAAAGTCGCTCAGAGAGTTTACGAATCGTTTGGAACCAAAGGCTGCATGTACGGCACGCTCAAAGGCGCGGTTCTCGAATACGCCGCTGCGATCGAAGCGACCGACCCAGCCGCTGCCGCGACGGCGCGCGCGTTCCCGTTTATCGGCATGCAAGCCGGCCGCGGAGGCTGCGGCGGCATGCAGTCCATCTGCGGCGGACTCAACGGCGCCGCCATCTTCATGGCGTTGTTTGTAACGTCCAACGCGGAACTCGCCCCCATGATCAAGGAACTGGGCAAGTGGACTTCCGAAACCGCTCTGCCGACGTTCCATCCGAAGGACGACCCGCACAAGGACGATTTCCCGACCGCCGTCGGCGGAGACATTTCCTGCAAAGCTCTCGTTACCGCATGGAAAGACGCCGCCAGCGACGAATTCAAGTCCAACGTCCCGGAACGCTGCAAACGTCACGTTGCGTCCATCATGGCAAAAGCCATCGAACTGCTCAACAAGCATTTTGAAGAAGCGTAATCGCGCTGCGAGCATGCAGAATACCAAAAAAGGAGGAACGACTTCGCGTCGCTCCTCCTTTTTTTATTATCAAGATTCCTGTATCATTCGAACTTTACCTTACGCTTGTTTTAAGCGCTTCCGCCTTTTGGATGTACTGAGTCGATTCCTGCGTCTTGCCCAGGTATTTGAGCATCATGGACAGGTTGCGATAGGGAATTTCCAGCGATTTCGAGCTGGCAAGCCCTTCTTCCGCCGCCTGTTCCAGGCAGTAGATTCCGTTTTGCGTCAGGTTGACCGCTTGACTCTGTTTGCCCAGCTCCCAGTAGGAAACGCCCATGCTGACGAGCGTTTCGCCCAGACGACCCAGTTCCACCCGAGGAAGGGCGTCGGCGACCGCCTCGAAAATCGGCAGGGATTTCGAGTACCATTGAATCGCCTGCTGGTGGTCTTTGCGGGAGATGGCGTAAATCGCGCCGATGCGGAAGTAAAGCCGCCCTTGAATGTACAGGTCGCTGGCTGAAACTTTCCCCGCCGTTTTGTTGGCGTAGGCGGACGCCCCTTCCAGACACTCGACGGCTTTCTGTCCGTATTTGAGCGTCATTTCGTTGTCTTTTCTCGCCTGGAAGACCTGAACGGCGTCGTAAAGGGACATGCCGATATTCCACATCAAACGTTCTTTTTCTTTGGGCGAGTCCAAAATCGCCAGAAGTTTTTCGCCGTTTTCGGTTAACAGTTCCGCCCATTGAGCCGGGTTGATTTCTTTCCCGACGCCTGCAATTGCGGACAGGGCTTTTGAAGCGAGACGAACTCTGGACTGATAAATTTGCCGTTCGGAATAATGCGCCGTTTTGATAATCTGTTCGTTGTACTTGTTCGCCTGATTAAGCCATCGAATGACGGCAGACGCCTTTTGATTCCAGTTTCCCCATGCGATGTCGCGGGCGGCTCCCAGGTGAGCGTCAACGAGCGTTTCCAGCGCAGATTGCGCTATTTCCGAATCCGGATTGGAAAGCTGCTGCTGAGCTATTACAATTGCTTTGGAATGAAGGTCCAGAGCCGCTTTGAAATTGGGATTCTGCTTGTTCGCTTCCAGGTCGCCTTTGATTCTCCAGGCTTCCGCGACCAAATGCGGATTTGGATTGTCTTTGCGATCCGCCAGTTCAATGGCTTTGTCTGCCGCCTTGTCTGCCAGGTCAGCCAATCCCGCCTCGAAGCGCGCGATAGACAGGCTTACGTAATAGCGCGCCTGATTGTTGTCCAAAAAGACGGCTTTTTCCAAATGTTCGATGGCGGCTTCCTGTTCGCCAACAACCTCCAAAACGCGGCCGTAGAGCCAGTGGGCTTCGGCGTTGCGGGGTTCTTTATTCAAAACGAATTCCAAATCGGCTTTGGACGCTGACGGGTTGTCTTTCAAAGTCGATTCAGCGCGAAGAATAAATGGAGGCGTGTTAATCGGTTCGAGAATGAGTCGGGAAATCGTCTTTTGAGCGCCAGAATTGAGACTGTAAACAAAAGACGCTCCGCGCTCCGGGTACGCCTGACCGACAGCCGTTCCGTCTTTTTGTCGAACGACAATCGGTTTGATTCCGGAAAGATTGTATTGGGCTTCCAGATTCTCAATTGTTTCGGGTTGTTCAAACTGAATGAGAATCGTCGTCAGTTTTTCGTCTTCAAATATTACCTGGACTTCCGAGGCGACGTTTTTAATCGGACGGAAATACTGATAAACGGACGTGGTTTTATTTTCCATCTTGTTGTTTGGCTCTCCCCATCGGGAAACCGCTTTCTGGATGGTTGTTTCTCCCGGAACGAGCGATTCGAATTCCAGAACGCGAACTTCTACGTCGTTGACAGTTTCAATCTTTGCTTTCGCCGCGGCGGCAAAGGGATTGTAAGTGAACTTATCGGCGCCGGTTGGCAAATCCAGATCCTCTTCATTGAAGTCGTTCGCGCTTGCAATTGAATTGTCTTCGGCGACGGCATCCGGATTGGCGCCTTCGTTGACGCCGTTGTTGACCAGATCCATCATTCGCGTGTCGGCTTTGGGGAGTTGAGGCAGTTCCGGTTCAGGTTCTGCGACTTCGGATTCTGCGATTTCAGGACCTGTTAATGCCGGTTCGTCTTCCAAAATAGGCGACAACACTTCGTCCGGTTCTGGAATAGATTCCAACTCTCCGAAATGGAGTTCGGCAGGCTCGTCCTGTTTGACGACAGACTGCTGCGTTTCTTCGTTATCAAACAATTCCTGCGGTTCCGGCAGCGTGGAATGCGATTCAGTCAAAACCGATTGAGGTTTGGCGGGCTTGGATTTTGGCGAATCAAACTCAACGGGTTCGGTATCCAGAATCGAAACCTTTTTGCGAGAAACGGAATTCCAGCCGTCGGAAGTCGTTTCTTTTTTGGGCGCGATTGTTTCAGGTTCCTTGATGGAATTCTCAGCGACGGATTCCTTGACAACCGGCGCCTGTTTCACAACTTTTTCCGGCTTGATGAGATTGAGTGAGTTTTCCATCTTGGGAGCGGCTTTGACGTCGGACGTTTTTGCGTCAGAAGCGATTTTTGAATCGCTCTTCTCAGCAGGCGGATCGTCTTGAGGTTTTGTCGTCTTCTCAGACTGCGCTTTATCGTGGCTGTTGAGCGTCGAAATCGGAACCATTTTTACCGACGCTTCGTCTGGCAGAACCTGCGGCTGAGCCTCGTGATGCGTTGGGATTCCCAGTTCAACGGGCGTGTCTGTATTGAGAATGGAAAAGGTTGCCAGCTGAAGCTGGTAATCCTGCATGATTTTCCCTGGTTTGTATTCTTCCGCTCGAATTGAGCTGGCAGTTGCTAAAACCAACAGCGCGCAAAAAACGTTAAGGTAAATTCGTCGCATGGAATTCCTTCCCTGAAAATGAATATAGAATGAAAATTTTGTTAAAATATCCATCAGGACTGATACAATCGATACAATCCATCTGTTTGATAAAATCGTCAGTTAAACTGAAAAAATGTAGCTATTTTTTTAGGAAAGGATTATTTTCAGGAAAAATGGGGGGGAATTTTCTGGATTTCCCCCGGGTGGAAAGATTTTTATTAAGAGGTATAATAAAAGAGTTAGGAGTGAGAAGTGAGGAGTGAGGAGTTTCGCAAGCGTTGGTCTAACTTACCACTTACCACTGCCTACTGCCTACTGCCTCCGTGGGTTTCACCCACGGCTACTAATATTGAACCGCTAAAGCGGTTCTAGCGGAAGGGCTTCGCGCTCTATTCCCTATTCCCGATTCCCTACTGCCTACTGCCTATCATGTACGATTCCCTTTTGCTGCTGACCTACGGCGGACCGGAAACGTCCGAGCAGATTCGACCTTTTATCGAAAAAGTATTGGGCGATCATGCGACGCCGTCGAGAATTGACGCGTCTGTCGCCCGATACGAGAGATTGGGCGGGATAAGCCCAATTAACGAGCAGAGCAGGGCGCTGCTGGTTCGACTTATTAATAAAATAATGTCAGCGGAGAACCCAGTACCGATATACTGGGCGACGCTGTATTCCAACCCGTCAGTAGAAGAAATCGTCGCTCAAATGGCGTACGACGACCGAAAAAACGCGGCGGTTTTCATTCCAACGCCGTTGGAATCGGAGTACATGAACGGCAAGTTCCAAAAGGCGATTGACGCCGCCGTCGCCGCGATTGGGTCGAACAGCAAACCCGCTTTTACCTTTTTGCCGTCGTACGCGTTTCGAGAGGAGTTTATCCGCTGCGGAACGTCAACGGTTCTCAAAGGTTTAAAGTTTTTGGAGAATCAGGGCGAAAAAAATATCAAGGTCTTGTTCAGCGCTCACTCGTTGCCCGTAACGTGGGCTGAGACTTCAAGTTACGACGCGAGGTTTGGAGAATTGATTGAACGGATTGCAAAACAAATCGGTCTGACGGACGTAATGAAGGTATGGCAAAGCAAGCCGACCGGCGCGCCAGGCGAGTGGCTTGGTCCAGACCCTGTCGAGGCGATTGAGAACATCGCAAAGGACAGCCCGGATTGCGCGATTTTACTTGTCCCGCTGGGCTTTTCGCTCGACAACATGGAAATCGCCTACGACCTGGACTACCTGGCAGTTCAGGCGTGCGAAAAACTGGGATTGAACTTTTTCCGCGCTCCAACGGCGTCTGCCGAGCCGGAATTTATCGATATGATAATCAATTTACTTTATAAATAAACGGTTTTAATCCAATGAAAACAATTGCAATCGGATCGGGAAAAGGAGGAGTGGGAAAAAGCTCCGTTTCAGCGTTGACCGCTCTGGCGTTAAAACGGCAGGGACTGTCCGTCGGGTTGCTCGACGCCGATATTTTCGGTCCGTCGATTCCTCATATTTTGGGCGTCGTTGACGGCGCAGTAAGCGAAAACGACCTCATTCAGCCCATTTACGTCAACGGAATTGCGACGCTTTCCGTTGGGAACATGTGTCCTTCAGACGCGGCTATTATTTGGCGCGGCCCGCTCATTCATAGCGTTCTGGATCAGATGATTAACCATACCAACTGGGTTGATCAGTCCGGGAAAAAGCTGGACTATCTTATCGTCGATTTCCCCCCCGGAACAGGCGACGTCCCGATTTCCCTCAATCAGCTCACCACGCTCAACGGACAGGTTATCGTCTGCACGCCGCAAAAGACCGCGTTGATTGACGCCGTTCGCGCTGTCGACATGGTTAAAAAGATTGAAAAGCCGATGTTGGGACTTATCGAAAACATGAGCTATTTCCTCTGTGACGGCTGCGGCAAAAAACACGACATTTTCGGGTCTGGCGGCGTCAAACAGTACGCTCAAGCCAACGGACTCCCGTTTTTGGGCGAAGTCCCGTTTTCGCCCGAGATTCGGAAATACGAAGATTCCGGCTCCCTCTTTGATCTGGAAAGCAATTCTGATATTATGGGTATTTTTGATCAGATTGCCGTCAACCTTATTCAACAGGTCAAAGCGAATCCCGTCATGCCAAAGCTGAACATGATGTAGAATTAGTTGCGAGTTGCGAGTAGCGAGTTGCGAGATATTTTTAAGAAATATTCTTAGTACATCGCTTGCGTAATTCCGCATTCCGAATTCCGCATTCCGAATTAAATCCCTCCCCCTACCTACCCACCTACCTACAATGAGTTATCTCCTGATTGATATTGGAAACAGCGCTGCGAAACTGGATTTTGCAGTTGGAACGGAGCAAAAGTTCCTGACTCTTCCCAGAAGCGTTCCAGACTGGGAAAAACCGCTTCAAAACTGGTTTGATTCTGTAATAGGTTTGGCGTCGAACTGGTCTCAGTGTCAGGTTCACGTTTCGAGCGTTTGCCCGGAATTGTGGGATCGGCTTAGACCGCTTCTTAAACCGACAATGAGCATTAAACTCTGGAATGATTTTGAAGTTCCGATTGAGGCAGACGTGGTCGACAAAAACTCTGTGGGGTCAGACCGTCTTTTTGCCGCGTTGTACGCAGCGAGCGTTAAATCCCCAAAACGTTCAGCGTTGGTGAGCAACATCGGAACGGCGCAAACCGTAGACGTCGTTTCCCCGGACGGACGATATTGCGGCGGTCAGATTGTTCCCGGCGTTCATATTGCTTTGGAAGCTCTCCATACAAAAACTGCATATCTGCCCAATATCGATCAGATTCCGGAAGACACAGTCGCAACGTCATGCGGTAAAACAACGCGTCAAGCGATGGAATTTGGGGCGATTAATATGGCGTGCGGCATTCTCGAACGAATGAAACGCCTTGTCAAAGAGGAATTCGATTCAACGCCGGTGTTATTTGTTTCCGGGGGCGCTGGAAAAGTCATTTGCAGCAATCTTGGAATTAAAGCCAACTATGTAGAAAACATGACGCTTCAGGGCATGCTTATCGCCGCGAAAAGATTAGACCAAAGCAGAGATTGAACGCGGTTCAAATATCAAGAGAACGAAGAATCCTGGGGAACGCCCTTTATGTTTTTCGTTCTCTATTGCTTTTTTAGTTTTTTTATTTCGATTCTCTTGTTAAAAGTCTTGTTATCCCCCTTGACATAAAAAGCTCAATAGATAAAATTATACGCAATTAAGTTAGAATCGCTGAAATAGGGACTATTATAATCGTCTTTGCTTTCAGTATTGTTTTATTCATTTTACCATTTTTTTAGGAGAATCAGACTCATGAAGTCAACCTGGATGTTTGCCTTATTGGCAACGTTAGGATTGGCGTTTGGTTCCCAGTTGCTCGCCCAAGAGGCAGCTCCTGCGGAAGCCGCGCCGGAATCCACTGTAGCCGCTCCGGCTGCTGAAGAAGCTGCCCCGGCTGTTGAAGAAGCTGCTCCGGTAGCTGAAGAAGCCCCCGCCGCTCCCGCTGAAGAAACCCCTGTTACTCCGGCAGAAGACGTTCCAGCCGCTCCCGTTGAAGAAGCTGCTCCTGCTGAAGAAGCCGCTCCTGCTGAAGAAGCTGCTCCTGCTGAAGAAGCC
>JAZMZV010000116.1:0-1656 GCA_045586185.1 Thermoguttaceae bacterium
TTCTGGATCGCGGATAAAATCCGCCATACACGACTTAAACACTCTCCATTTTCTCTATCTTCTCAGAATTTTTCACTTTTTTTCAAAATTTTTCCCATTTACCGCTTTTCGATCGCCAAAAAGAGTGTATAATATTTTTAATGTATAAAAGCGAATACCATTTTGCGCCCGGGCGTACCGCCGCAAAAGTCGTTTAAATAACCGCTTACCAGTTTTACCCACTAGAGAAGGAGTAAAATAATGGCTATTTCTAAAGACTGTTCATTTCTCCCCCCCCCCGCATTTTAACACGCGGGCGTTTTCTTGTTCTTATTTTAGGGCTTCTTGCTCTGACTGCCAACTCTATGGCAGACGTGTCGTTTGACGGTACAACGTTTACTGGCTATGGAACCTATGATCAAGCTGTCAATACAACTTCCAATCTGACGGCTACGCCAACGCTTCATCAGGAAACCGATCCTGATACAGGGGAGACAGTTACAATTCCAATTACATTTTCTAATAATGTTTCTACAACAGGTACTTTTACGTTGAACTGTTATACCGTAGAATTTGCTGCAGGTACAACCAGCTCGTTTGGTTCTTTCGCAACTAAAAACACCACAAGCAACGGATCAACTGCAATTATTAATGGCAGCGTCCAAGCTGGAAGTCTCGCCCACTGCGACAGTAAAACGTCTTACATAACCATCAACGAAGGCGCAACGTTTACGGTTACGGGAAATTTTTGGTTAGCTGAAGCAGATGGCGCTCAAGGCATTGTTACTCAGAATGGTGGAACGGTGTCTATAACAACTTCTGGAGACTCTGCAATTCGAATTGGACATTGGTTTAATAAAGACTACCCCTCTGCATACAATTTGAACGGCGGCGTTCTGAATATCCCCAATGCGGTAACTCACGTTGGCTGGGACGCTTATGCAAAACTGAACATTTCCGGCGGAGAAGCCTACTTGAAGGGTATAAATCTTTCAGCAGGCGGAAAAACCGTTAATAAAAAGTTGGGAGGAAAAGGTTATCTCAATCTTACTGGCGGTACGTTGAATTTAGGATCTGAAGGCGTTACATATATCAAAATGAAAGGCAGTTATAACAGCGAAATCGCGCCTGAAATCAATTTGGGAAATGGAACGGTCAAAGCTTCTGCCAGCCATACCTGGGCGAGTAATCTGACTATTACATTAACAAGCGGGAAAACGCCAACGTTTGATATTGACGCCAATAAAACAATAACCATCGCGAGCGTTGTTAAAGGAAGCGGCAATTTAAAAAAGACCGGCGAGGGTACGCTGACGCTTACAAACGCTAACACGTACACCGGTGAAACAATTGTTCAAAATGGCGTATTAATGCTGACCAAGGGCGGAAGTTCCGGCTCTCTATATAAAGGTTCAACTGTAACAGTAAACGGTTCTAATGCCGTTTTAGCCGGCAATGGAGACGCTGGCGGCAACGGAGATGTTTTTGGCTATGGCGCCAATTCCGTTGGTCGAATCAATTTGAATAACGGCGGGACGCTAACCAACGATTCTTCAACAGGACATATCACGGTTGGAGCTGTTATTTATATGAACGATGGCAAAATTAATACGACCGATCCATCTGCAGCTGGAAGCAATACGGCTGGTAATTTTGTTTTTGATAACGCAATCTATG
>JAZMZV010000117.1:0-2858 GCA_045586185.1 Thermoguttaceae bacterium
GCCTAATTCTGGCGGGGCGTCGCCGACGGCTACGTCTCCCCCGATGTCGACCAGCGCAGCGGGGTATCCCAGCTCTTTGAGCAGTTCCAGCGACTTGTCGATAATATATCCTTTGGCAATCCCGCCCAGATCGAGCCGAACGCCCTTTTTGAGGAATCGAACGGACTTGTTTTTCTCGTTAAGTACGACCAGATTGAAGTCCGTCAGCGCCCGGGCTTCTTCGAGTTTATCGCGTTTAGGGAACTTTTCCTCGCGAACCGCTCTGCGCCAAAGCCGGACGGCGTTCGCGACAGTCGGGTCAAACGCGCCGTTGGAAAGACGATGGTATTTCTTCGCGGCGACCAGAACCGTCCATAAATCGTCCGAGACGGGAACTTCCGAGCCGTCTTGAGCGGCGACGCAGACTTTTCTCAGTTCCGAGTCCGATTCGTAGTCGCTAAAGACCATTTTCAGCCGTTCGACGTTCTCAAAAACGCGCTCCGCCGCGGCGTCCGCCCGCTTTTTCCCGTCTTCTGCGCCCAAATCGGCGTAAAAAACCAGCCGAACCGGGATAGTCATTTGAATTTTTTTGTATTCCAGCCGTTCAGCCCGTTGCAAAGATTCCGCTTTTATGTTATAATAGGGAATGAAAGTTGCGATAACCGTCGCGACAATTGGAATGATTGCTGTGATTTTCATGGGGAAATTGCAGTTGTTTAAATGTTTTTTTAACACGGAGATTGACTCTAATGACTATTTTAACCAACAATCGGGGATTTTTGCAAGCCCTCCTGCTGGGAATTTTTGCAATTTCTTTCTGCGCGACCGCGTCCGCTCAAGAGTATCGTAAACTCTGCCCGGAATGGAACCTGCCTCAAGTCGCCGCCCCCAACGCCTCGGCAACAACCGAAGCCGACATGAAACCCTATACCGAAACCATTCCCGGAACCGGCGTCAAGTTTGACATGGTTCCCATCAAAGGCGGAGAATTCCTCATGGGATCTTCCGAAGACGAACAGGAAGCCGAAGGCGGCGAAGCCGAACCGAAATACTTCTACGATCCCGCCGCGGAAGGACCTCAGCACAAAGTTCAGGTTTCTCCCTTCTGGATGGGCAAATACGAAGTAACGTGGGACGAATACCTCTCCTGGTCAACCGGACAGTCTACAAAGCTGCGTAAAGCGGCTGGCGATCCGGATACGGCTAACACCCAAATCGCCGACGCCATTCCTCACCCCACTCCCGCTTATACCGACATGACCTTCGGCATGGGCAAGGAAGGATACCCGGCAATCTGCGTTCCTCCGTTCTCTGCTACAATGTACTGCAAATGGCTTACCGCCGTTACCGGACGTCTGTACCGTCTGCCGACCGAAGCGGAATGGGAATACTCCTGCCGCGCCGGCACGACCGGTCCGTACAGCTACGACGCCGCCGACAACGACGATTACGCCGTTTACTACGACAACTGCGACGACAAGTACGCCAAAGTCGGAACGAAAAAGCCCAACCCGTGGGGTCTGTACGACATGCACGGCAACGTCTGGGAAATGTGCCTTGACAAGTACGAAGTCGACGGTTATCAGAAACTCATCGACGCCGCTGGCGGCAAGACGCTGGTCAACCCGCTCAACCCGGCAGAAGGCGCAGAATACAAAGTCGTATTCCGCGGCGGTTCCTGGAACGATGACCCGGAACGGCTCCGCTCCGCCGCCCGCTGGGCGTCTCACAAAGACTGGAAAATGCAAGACCCGCAGATCCCGCAGTCCATTTGGTACTACACCGATTCTCAGTGGGCTGGCTTCCGCATCGTTCGACCGCTCAATCCGACAACCGCCGCTCAAGCCAAACAGTACGAGCCGGACTTCGAACATTACGACGCCTACATGAAAGACCGCGGCAAGCGCGAATAGTTTCTTTCGTCATGAGCATTCATGAATGAGGAATGAGGAGTTGACGCAAGCAGCCAGCGACAGCGTTTTTATCAGAACATAAACGCTTGCTGGCGATCGGCAATACGCCGCCGACTTGCATCAATTCCTCTTTCCGTTTATTCTTCCATTTTCTTTTTTTCGTTTTCTGTTACTATCAACCATGAAAAAAATACTTATTATTGCAGGGGACTTCGTCGAAGATTACGAATTGATGGTTCCGTTTCAGGCGTTACAGGCTTTTGGATTTACCGTAGACGTTGTCTGCCCGGACAAAAAGGCTGGAGAGTTAATCAAAACGGCGATTCACGATTTCGAAGGCGATCAAACCTATACGGAAAAGCCGGGACATCGTTTTGCTCTCAATGCGGACTTTGGAACCGTTAATCCGGCGGACTATGCCGGGTTACTCCTGCCGGGCGGCCGCGCTCCGGAATACCTTCGTCTGAACGAAAAGGTTTTGGAAATCGTCCGCTGGTTTGCTCAGCAAAATCTGCCCATAGCCGCGACGTGCCATGGGGCTTCGATTCTCTGCTGCGCGGACGTTATTAAAGGGAAACTCATTTCCGCCTATCCCGCCTGCGCGCCGGACGTCAAAATGGCTGGGGCGAATTACGCCGACATTCCAATCGATCAGGCTGTTACAGACGGCAATTTTGTTACCGCTCCCGCCTGGCCAGCCAACGGACCGTGGATTCAACAGTTCGTTAAATTGTTGAACGAAAATATATAGTTTAGTTAGAAGTGAGAAGTTTAACCGCTCCTCACTTGTTGTATTGACAGCGCGGTTAAAAAAGCGAACGCTAGAATCAATTGGACAAAAACGTAGCCCACGCCTTTAGGCCTTACTGTTATACATAAGTTTTTAATATTTTTGAAGGTTTTTTAATATATATAGAAATACTTACAATTTCAAGCGTAAAATTGGACGAAAAAGTAATCTGAATA